>ONBW01000081.1 GCA_900316165.1 uncultured Lachnospiraceae bacterium
AAATCTGTGATTTCAAACATATCCATGCCATCATATACAGGTTTCATATCTGACATCTCTTTATATCCCTTGTATCTGGCATGACCTCATAGTCTCCAGAGCTGCCTCATGCTTCTCTGGCGTCACGCCCGCACAGCATGAAGGATCGACCGATATCTTCACTTCAGGCAGGTATGCTTTCAGAAGAAGCGCATTGCTTACCACACAAATATCCGTGCAGAGTCCGACAAGTTCTATCTCGATATCCTCTGCTGCCGCTAGCTCACTGATCTTTTCTGCCAGTTTCACTGAACCGAATGTTGGCTTGTCGATCACATGATCCTCATCGATAAGGTCAGCAATCTCTTTTCTTATCTGCCACCCATCAGTACCTTTGATACAGTGAGGAACAGGAAGATATTTCCCCTCCTGCGTATCCATGTAGTTCTCCGAATGTGTATCACGTGTAGCAAATACATCTTTCTTCGGATAACTCTTTATCTTTTTAATCACTGGTGGAACAATCGCCACGGCTTCCTTTGAGCCGAGAGCTCCGTCTATGAAATCATTCTGCATGTCAATTACAATCAGTATCTTACGAGCCATTGCAAATCTCCTTCAGATAACTATGCAGCTGTTCGACAAGGATATGAACCATTGTCCCAGGACTGTATTCAGACGGTTTGTCACGTCCTTCGACAAATCCCGCCATTCTACGCTTTGCATTTCCGATTGCCGTTTCTACTCCGCATATGGAATCAAGCTTATCATACAGATCCTCCATATTTTTACTATAACCATTCTTTGAAAGCCCATAAGCATTGAACAGTTCACTCAATTTTTTGATCCACTCATGCCTGTGCAGATCAGAATCACTATAGCTGAAATGCAGGAACAGCCAGTATTCAAAGCTCTGATTGCTCCATGCGACTCTGTATCCGCGTTTGTGGCCTTCTTCTATTGCCTCATCAAAATCCGGAAAATCATCTTTGTCGAATACAAGCCAGACATTCTGATACATCACCTTTCCCTGACTGACATATATGTCAGCAGCTTCTATAAGTCGTTCTGTAGCCATACCCTCGCCACGGATATCTATCTCAGGCATTTCCTGAATATCAACCGTACTGCCGTATTTTTCTTCTATGCGCCTTTTGAGACCAGAGAAGTAGTTGGGTTCTGTACGCGTACCTTCCGTAACTATCAGAAAAGAGTCCGGCTTTGTCTCTTTGAAATCATGCTCTTTCTTTCTACGCTCAGCATGCCTCTTTTTGAAAAGATCATCACTTCCCACCTGAAACACCTGCCTTCATGGAAAAGTTTTTAAGCTTCGGGATTCCGCCGAAAACACCTGCAAGATATGACCTCTCAAATGAAGCATCCGATCTGACCCTGTAATCAGACATAGCCTCAAGCTCTGAACAGCCATATGCATCCTTCTGTACAAACCAGATCTGGTCACGTCTGAAATATCTTCTGTCCATAAGAGTCGTATCATGCGTTGTGTAGACGAGTTGTGCCCTGACTCCGGACTCGTAGAACATATCTATAAAAAACTTCAGAAGCAGCGGATGCAGCTTGACATTCAGCTCATCTACAACCATCACCGAATTCATTGAGATCACATATGACGCAGCAATAAAGATCAGTATAGCCCTGATAGTACCGCTTGATTCATTATACAGGTTCAGCTGGTACTTTTCTCCATCTGCTCCAATGTGTGTAGTATAGAATTCATCTTTCCTTCCACCCTGTTCCACATCAACGATTTCTGTATCAATGGACTTCAGAAATTTCAGCAGCTCATTCTTATTATCTCTTAGCACATCAGGAAGATAACTGGTGACAGTATCCTTCTTCTCAAAGTAATCATTATTTACGATCACCATCCCCTGGATCATTTCAAACAGATTCCTGAAGATATCAGTTTTCAGGTTCAGCCGACTAAAAAATGTCAGTGCCAGACCCGTGTCCGGGATCTGTGAACTGTATTTTTCGCATTCACGTCTCACAGAGCTTCCGAGTGCTATATCAGCTGCTTCACGTTCGATTATGGCAGATGATCTGTTTGTACGATAACTTTTCACATAGAGCCACTCACTTACGATACGCTCTGCATCATATTCAAAGCCATATGTGTATTCATTCCCATCATCGCTTAGAACTATAGAGAATTCCAAATTCTGCATATCTTTTTCAAATGAATATGGCAGATACTCCTGCTTTAAAGTGCTGTCTTTCACATCATCCTTTGGATTCATTGAATCGATTACAATTGTCCGGAATATATCCATGCCACGATAGAAATTCGTCTTACCACTGGCATTTGCCCCATAGACAGCAGCCACACGGACCAGGCTCTCATCATCCGGTAATGACACAAGATGATTCTTCAGTTCCTTGTATGCGGTAACGGCGGTCATATCAAATACGGCTTCATCTTTAAACGACAGTACATTTTTCATTCTGAACTGGATCAACATATTATCTGCCTCCTATGAGTATAAGATAGCAGATATTGTGATTTTCGTCAATATTATTACGTGTAATCCGTAATTTTATGCGTCTAATCTTCCAAATACAGTTTTTCCATCGAAATTATGCCGCATCAGTATATCTTCATGTAACTTTTCAAAATACCCATCTCCGAGCTTTTTTCTTGCCATACGGTAAAAATGGCCGCATGACTTCCAGTCCCCTGTCATATACATATAAAGTATCAGCCAGTGATAGATCCTATGGTCATACGCATCAGTCCCCAGTGCTTTCAGACAATATTTTCTGATCGTGCTGTAATCATTCTTCGTGTAAAGCAGTTAGCACAGTCTGTCAAGGGTATCTATATATCTTCTATAGTATTCTGTTTCCTCCGCTTTAAGCCAGTAATCATCACACCTGCCGCCAAGTATCCTACCGGAATACACCTTGCAGATACCCTCCCTATCAGACATAAGGAGATCATTCACGAGCCTATGCTAGAGGCCATCAATATCACCCAATATCTTGAGAAATACCACGACAGCATAGAATGTGTCTCAGTCGGTGGAGAATCCGGTGAATGTCCAGATATCCGTCCGCTGAACTATGGTTGGGTGATAGCAACTGAAATGCAATGCACTCTCTACCGGGTTCCGTTCCATTTCCACCAGACTGGCAGCTACCTGATCCGTGGGGATAAGGAATACCATATCCCCCACGAAAAGCAGGAATCACAGGCAGCAGCGGCAGGGATTGACTATGAGCCGTGACGGATCTCTACTTCAGAGCATTCTTGTCTGTATTCTCTTTACGTCTATATTCATAAGCATAAACAGATATCAATTCACAATTTTTTTACCATCACTCACCTTATTTACTATAACCGAAACAACGGAGACTCCTATCATGCAAAACGCAAATGCATAAAAGAGATTGTATGCTATCCCCACTGTCCCTTCATATTCTCCGATGATATTCCTATCATCAAAATCCCATTTAATGGCGTAGTTAAGAAGAATTATAATTCCAGAAAATACAATCTCAGGGATATTCTTCCCTAGAAGCGCCATAATGAGATTTAGAACTGTAAACATCGCAAGAGCCAGATATAAACCTAAATATACCGCAATATAAGTATCATCAACGCCAAGAGCTGACAGATTTTTCGACGCCACCATATATACCTGAATATACTCAGCAATTGACAAATCCTTTGCAGCTGAAGCATTAATTGTTATGTCATCTGATATTTTCATATCCGACATTCCTTCCATCTGTTTTTCCGTATGTGTGACATATGGAAGAAAAAGACATATGATAATAAGTGCTGCAACGGCCATTTTTATCCAGAATAATATTTTACTCTTCGACATGTAGCATCTCCTAAATCAGCCTATTTTCTTAAGTTTCAGTGTTATCGATTCAAAGCTCTGAGAATCCACAAGACCATCAACATCCTTATCATAGGTGATATTCATTGCAGTATTTGGCTTGATACTCTGACTTTTCACCACATATTTTTTCAGGTTCTTAATAGCATTATCTGTATCAGAAATATCAACAGCACTCCCATCCTCTGGCACAAGCTTCAGTTCTATATTAGCATCACCATATCTGTCCCTATAGTCTCCTCCCAATGACACATATCCGACAGTGGCTGCATTTTTACCGACATAGTTTCTGATATAATACTTTGTCTTATCCGGAGCCGCTTTTATCGTTTTCAATTTAGGCCCATTGCCTTTGCTTCCGACTTTTTTCACTGCCAGATCAATATGGTCATATGACTGAAAATCAGTAAGACTACTGTATTCCTCACCGTCGGAATCCTTTTCAAAATCAATTTTCACTTTTGTATTAGGTGCTATATTCTGTGCCGTGACCACATAGTCCTGAAGTTTTTCTTCATCTTCATCAGTTCCAACGCCTACATAGGAACCATCTTCAGTTACATAATTAACAGTAAGCAGCCCATCACCTATTCTTATTAGCCTATCACCGCCCAGGGACGTATAGCCAACTGCTGAAGCATTGACACCAACATACTTGTCCACATACTGTACGTGCTTATCGTCAGATGATTTAAGTGTAAAATCATCATCTGCATATTCATCGTCTGTATCGTAACTCTCATCACTATAGTCTGAATCGTCTGTATCGTTATAATCGTCCTTATCATAATCATCATTTGAAGATGATGTAACAGGCTTGTGCCCCGATGCAGTATGCTTTATTATTGAATTTCCAGACCTAATTTTTCCAACACACAATAATATAACAACCGCTGCAATTATAATAATGCATATTACAATTGGCTTATGCCTCTTCTTCCTATAACTTTCTTCTTTAAACAAATTCTTATGCTGAGATGCTTCACTTTTTGTATTATATGCATTAAAAAATTCATTCTCAGCATTCTCTGCCTTTGGATTGTGTCCTGATGTCAAATAGAAATTATCCTTTTTTTCTTCCTCTTCTTTAATTTCACCATCATCAGTATCAGTAATCGATGATTCGATTTTCGAACCACAATTCGGGCAATACCTTGCGTTATCTGGAACTTTCATTCCACAGTTCATACAAAATGCCATAGTCATTTCCTCCTGTTCTCAAATGAGATTAAATAATCCTCTATCATCTTTCTCTGTCTGATGATATCATCCTGTTTCTTTTCAACTCTTACAAGCAGAGCACGCATCATCTCATGTTGCTCCTGGACATCTGACGTCTGGAATCTCTTTATTTCTTTAAGAGAAAACCCATACCCCTTAAGACACTTTATAGAGTTCAACTTTTCTACTGCATCATCATCGTAATAAGAACCTGAGGCATCCGTCACAAGCGGGTCCAACAGATGATAACCCTCATCAGTTGCATAATGTTCTAACGCTCGTCGCGTCATACCGCACTCCTTACACAATTCTGTCCTTGAAATCATTTTGTACTCCTTTCTTAGATTACCGCTCCACGTTGCGTGGGTGTCAAGCATTTTTTCCTAGATAGAAGTAAAAATTTTTGCGAAGTGCCTTTATAAAACTACACAAAAAAAGGGCTCTTCGGTAGTCTCTGTGGGTAAGAAAACCCTTTCCTTTTGAGTATCACTGCGTTTATCTATTCCTCGACTTTCTGTTAGGAAGTGGTATCCTGATATTCGAGCATACCAGGTAGACCATATCCAGCATATTTTGTAT
>ONBW01000084.1 GCA_900316165.1 uncultured Lachnospiraceae bacterium
ACTGGAAAAATCCGTTAAATGAACGTTTGTGTGAAATTTTCAAGGTACAGATGGGAGTAACAGGACCATTAGCTAAAAGCTTCTGACCCTAACATCATTACATTTGATTCATTACTCGTTTATTTTCTTGATCCTGTCAAGAACCTGATCAATCTTCAGCCTCAGATGCAGACGGCGATAGTGGCTGCGGACAGACTAGGGGAGATTCTGGATTTAGAAGCCGAGAAAACAGAAGCAGAATACAGAAAAATGAATCCCTCAAGCCTGGCTGGCGATATTGAAATTAAAAACCTTGATTTCAGATACGGAACAAGAAGACTTGTCCTTAGCGATATAAATCTGACAATCAAGAAAGGTCAGAATATTGCCTTTGTCGGAGAAAGCGGATCGGGTAAGACAACTCTTTCCAAACTTCTGCTGCATCTATATGCTCCATCAAAAGGAGAAATCTTAATCAATGGGAACAACATTGAGGATATTCAGCTGGAAACACTGAGAGAAAAAATCGCTTACATTCCACAGGAAACTTTCCTTTTCAGTGGTTCTATTTTTGAAAACCTGACATTGGGAATTGATGACGCAGCTATGGAGGATGTCGTAACGGCTTGCAAAATGGCTCAGGCGCATGATTTTATCAATGAACTGCCGCTTCGTTATGAGACAAGACTCGAAGAAAATGGAACAAATCTTTCCGGAGGTCAGCGACAGAGACTTGCTATTACAAGAGCAATGTTAAAAAAGCCCGACATACTTATTTTGGATGAGGCAACGAGTAATCTGGATGCTGTTACAGAACGTGCTCTTGACAGGACTATTCACGAGTTTGCTAAGAATATAACGACTATTTTTATTGCACATCGATTAAGCACTATAAAGAACTGCGATAAGATTTATGTCATGGAAAAGGGGCACATTATTGAACAGGGGACTCATAGTGAGCTGATAGACTTTGGAGGAAAATACGCAGAACTTGTAAAGCAGCAGTCACTTTCAATAGATGCTGTATTGGAAGGCGGTGGTATCTGATGAAACCAATCATCGTGGATATGAATGATATGAGCGATAGCAAAGAGGTTTATGAATCAAAGCCTAATCATTTTATGATCTATACCATATATCTGATCTTTGCTATACTGCTTGCTGCAATTATATGGATGGCCTTTTTCAAAATTGATATAGTAGTAAAGAGCAATGGCATTTTCAAAGGAGCCAGTGCGGACTATTCAATCAGCAGTGGTATTGCCGGGAAAATCGAAGAAACTCATGTTGAGAACGGTCAGTACGTGTCTGAAGGTGATGTTCTTTATACTCTTTCTATAGATGAACTATCGGAAACGATTCTTCAATATCAGAATGAACTGAAAACTGCCAAAGCCCGAATCAAGATCTTATCAGCGTATGAGAAAAGCCTTGATGGAAATAAAAAAGAACTTGAAGCTTTATCCGATAATCCGTTTTATGATGAATTTATCAACAGGAGAGAGCTGCTGTATGCCAATGTCAACCTGAACAAAAACGATACTGAAGGCCAGGCTGAATTGTATCAGGGTAATATTGATTCTATATCCGAAAGTATAGACAAATACAATGAAAAGATTAAGAAACTTAACACCGTAAAGAAGTGTATCATCGCCCGGAAAAATTCTTTTGATTCAGATGATGGAGCCTGTTACAGTACAGTAAACAGCTATATTGCATCGTACAATTATACTTCTCTTCAATATGATAACCAGCTGAGCGATTATCAAAGACAGATAGATGAATATACAGGTTCTGAAGCACAGAAGAAAACGATGATAGCGCAAAAAAATTCTGTCAAAAAAGAAAAATCCAAAGCTTTGAAGAATCTGGAGCTGCAGCAGATCTCTTCAATTGAACAGCAGATTTCAGGATATGATGATACTATTTTATCTTTGAAATCCAATCTGACATCAGCAAAACTCCAGTCAAATACTGCGGATGGTTCGGATGATGAGACGAAAGAAAAGATATCAATCCTGACAGAGAAAGGAAATATAGCAGCCGAAAGATTAACCTATGAGGATAAAGCGAAGGAGTGTGAAAATAATTTAAGAGGTTATGATATTCAAAATGATAACTGCAGCATAAAAGCAAATACATCCGGATATTTTTATGCTTCACAGGGATGGAATAAAGGAAGCTTTATGCAGGCGGGAACTTCCATTGGAACGATATATCCCGAGTCAGAATCGAAATATTATGCTGATATTTATGTGGAAAATGAAGATATAGCAAAAGTAAAAGAAGGTCAGCAGGTAAAGTTTGAAGTGTCCGCATATCCATCCAGTGAATATGGATATTTTAAAGGGAATGTCGAAAATATCGCAAAGGACATAACGGTGGACCAAAGCACAGGCAATGCCTATTACCTGGTAAAAGTTAAATGTGGTGAGATGACTTTGAATGGTAAAGATGGCAAAGAAGCTTCGCTTAAGAACGGGATGGCCTGCCAGGCAAAAATAGTTGTAGACGAAGAGAATGTATTGACATATCTTCTGAAAAAAATAGATTTGCTGGACTAAAATAGGATATAAAACAGTTCTGCCAAAGGCAGACTGTTTTATATAGAGAAACGGGGGAGTGTATTTCCTGGGAGGATATGATATACTCATGACAATAAATGAAACATTGCATAATAGAGAGGTGCTTTTTTGCAGTTAAATATCGCAGTGTGTGATGATGAACCGATCATATGTGAAGGTATAAGAAAAAAGATCTTAGAGATAAAAACAGATTATCAGGTTGATATTTACAACACCGGAGCGGAAATAGTTTCGGCGGACAAAAGATATGACCTGATTTTTCTGGACATAGAAATGCCTGGAAAAGACGGAATGATCATAGCAAAAGAACTGAGAGAAAAGGGCTATAAGGGAAATATCGTATTCCTGACAAGTCATACCGAATTCATGCCGGAGGCATTCAAAGTCAGAGCATTCCGTTTCCTGGAAAAGCCGGTAAAAACAGGTGAACTTGAGGAGACATTGTCAGAGGCTGAAAAAGAGTTTGTGAATAATAAAAAGCTTATTGTAGCTGATTCCGGCGCACATATCATCATAAATATCTCTGACATTTTATATGTGGAAGGCAAGAAAAATGATACTATCATTCATATGACGGATGGCAGCATCGAGACGAAAAAAACAATGAAGTATTGGCTGACTGAGCTTGGAGAGGGCCAGTTCTGTCAGGTGCACAAATCGTATCTGGTATCTCTTCGCTATATAAAAGAAGTATATACTGACAGAGTCACTATGCAATACATCGATGATGAAATCCCGGTATCCAGAAGAAATGCCACTTTGGTAAAGAAGGTATTTTTTGATTATATAAAATCGAATGCAAAGCCGATATGAAGGGAGCATGAATGGAAAATGCACTGCTGAATGCTGCGTATTACGCCGTTGAATTTATAAAAGTCTGGCTGGCCACAAGCGGTCTGCTCCGGATAAAGATGAAGAAAAGCATATATTATGGCTTTGTTCTGTCGGTGATCGGCTTTATGGTGATATCGCCATGGTACCTGATATGGAAATCGACTATGACACTCTATATGATAGTCATATTTGTCATTTTTCTGCTGGCGATGCAGGACAAATGGAATATCGGGTGGATCATACTTTCTTTTTTTTCAATCACACTGGCAGATATGCTGATTTCAATTCCTTTATCGGCTCTTTTGCACTATAATGCTGAACAGCTGTTAGAGCACCCCGGCACTGTCATTCTGATGAATAGTATTTCACTGCTGATACTTCTTGCTTTATGTCTTCTGAAACGAAAAAAGCAAAACAGTCAGAAACTTGTTTATAGCGATGCTTTTATTCTGCTCGTGTGCATAGGGGCGCTGTTTATTATCGCTGTGCCCTGGCAGCTTAATACGCTTGGAAAACAATATCATCTCAGTCTTCTGTCAACTATACTGACGATTGGTGTTTTTATCATATCCGTTTTTCTACTGTATTATAAAAAGCAAAGAGAATTGATCCATCTGGAAAACGATATGATGCAGAAGCTGATGAAATCACAGGAGAAATATTACACTGCATTACTGCAGAAGGAAGAGGAGACCAAAGCATTCCGCCATGACGTAAAAGAACATCTGCTGTGTATTCAGACGCTGAGCAGTGAGAAAAAGTACGATGAACTTGATGACTATATCTCTCAGCTCAACCAGAATATCCAGGAGATCTCACCGCGTTTTAAGACAGGAAACGCATATGTAAACCTGATTCTAAACGACCTGTCGTCACAGTTTCGAGATGTGACGGTGGACTGGATCGGCAGGGTTCCAAAGCTTTCTCTGGATACCATGGACTTATGCTCGCTGTTTTATAATCTGTTGAAAAATTCCTTTGAGGCGGCAGACCGGGCCGATGATAAAACAGTTCATGTAAATATCATGCTTCAGGGATGCAGCCTCATGATAAAAGTATTTAATGGATATCGGGATGTGAATTATGACCCCTGGTATGGATATAGGACGACCAAGAAGGAACCGGGACATGGATACGGAATCAATAACATCAAAAAATGTGTAAAAAAATATCACGGCGACTACTCCGTAGACGTGACTGACGAAATTTTTTCCACATCAATAATACTTATGAATGCAGTATTGAAATAAAATCCAAAAACAGATTTTCTCGGAAAGAACGCTACTACTGCATTCAATGTGTTTGCACGTCATAAGTGGCGTGAGCTATGATCCCTTCAAAGTGGTTGCCAAGCAGTCTCTTGAGCCAGAGCAGGTGTGCGTTTCCTGTTGTCTGGCATATATCCATGATGCTGATGATATCTTCGGACATAAGACACTCATCGGTCCGTGAATAGGCCAGTGCCAGTTTCAATGTTGCCTTCCTCATAAAGACGGCGCTGCTCATGCCTGCGCACTTCGATTACTACCTTATCGTTGAAGTTCTTGACGATATGGAAGTAATCAAATACCGGCTGGATATGGGGACACTTTTCCTCATGAATTAATTAGCTACAGGTCCTTTCCCCATGCATACAGCCACCAGCATCATCAGGTACATGCCAACCGGATATACTAGCGAAATGATTCCAAGTGCCAGAAGTCCCGCAAATTTCTTTTGCCG
>ONBW01000085.1 GCA_900316165.1 uncultured Lachnospiraceae bacterium
TACCAAACAGGCCGGTAGAGGTGCCAGAAACCTAATAACAGTAGGACTTAGCGGGCATTTCTGCTATGGATTTTACCCACAGGTATGCCCGAAGAGCCTAAAATTTTAAGGTAATTCTGGCAGTAAATTCATTATTTTCTTGGAAAAATCTGATCATTCCATTAATATCGCGTTCTGTAAGGCGTATAGCATGCATTGTCATGCGATCACAGATTGTTCACTTGTACCTGGTACCTAAGCCAAAACAATGTAGGTCAATAATATGGAAGCGACATTAGATGAGAGAACTTTTAAGGATGACGCTAAGGTGATGCCGTCTTGAATCTGGAATTACAGATCCCCGGATTGTATCTCCGGTAGATTTTCTGAAATAAAGTAAAAACAATGGAATTTGATTTCACCTTTCATAGTAGAGATACACATCGGACAGCTCCGGGTCCACCTGCCGCCAGTCATCCGTCATGCTCTGTGAATCAGATATGATACGGACCTTGACCCTTGCTCCGACATAATGCATGTTCGAGATCAGGACGCCCAAACGCCTCAGGGATTCTGTATCGTCTTTTGAGATAATGCCCTCATATACCTTCCCGGCAATACTGTTCTGGAGCTCTTCCGGAGATGCAACTTTAAGTAGCTTGCCATGATTTATCAGGATGATCCTGTCAGCGATGAACTCGATATCTGAGATCACATGAGTGGCAAAGATCACTATCTTCCCCTGTGACATCCTGCTTATAAAATTCGTGATCCTTATCCTCTCATTCGGATCGAGACCCGCTGTCGGCTCATCCATTATGAGAAGCTCGGGATCGTTTAGCATGGCCTGAGCGATAAGGATCCTCTGCTTCATACCTCCCGAATAGCCCTTAAGCTTCCGGTATCTGGCCTCCTCAAGATTTACGGCAGTTATCATCTCGTTAATCTTTGAAGCAGCCACTTTCTTCTTCAGGCCTTTAAGTGAAGCCAGATACCATAGAAACTCGTCTCCGGAAAATTCATCATACAGATTCTGCTGCTGCGGCATATAGCCAAGGATGCTACGATACGACTGACCGGCTTTATGGATTTCCTCTCCGTTCCATAGTACCCTGCCGCGGTCGGCAGACAGATTTGCAGTAAGTATATTCAGTAAGGTAGACTTTCCGGCGCCATTAGGCCCAAGAAGTCCATATATCCCCGGCTCAAAATCCATCGTAAAATGCCAAAGAGCCGGATGACTCCCCTTATCATATGTTTTTGTGACTGAATCAGTCCGTAATCCCATAATTACCTCCCGGATGAGAAGAGATGAAGCAGTATCGTGACTGCATCCACCCTTAAGATATAACACACCAGCGATATCAATATCACTGCCAGAATCCCAAGTACCGTAACAGCCGCCTGACTTTTGATACTTCCAGTCAGCTTTATCACCAGAATACAGATAGCAGTAAAAACTACAAAACGTAAGAAAATCAGTAAAGCAAAAAAAGCTAATTCACTCACCTGGTATCTGATGTCATATACTGTAAGCAAAGACAGCGAAGCCATCAGGTTCTTGCCATGATCTATCCTGAAATAAGACAGAAAATCCGGTATATTCCATAATACAAATATAATCACTGCTATGACTGTGGCAAAACGGATTTTTTTCTTTCTTATGTCAGCGTATCCTATCGAAGCAGTGTTAAGCAGCGGGCGCATGGCAGCATCATAGCTTTCTATCCCAGCAAGCACAAGTACCAGAGCTATACCAGATATCAGAAAAATAAAGATGTCACCATTGATATCTGAGAACTGCTCTTCTAAAGCAGCCTCATCAAAGAAATATTTCGGTATGTTCCCTTTTTGCATCACTGCATCTCTTTGCGACTCAAGTCTTGCCAGGCCACCATTTTTCTCCTCGTACTCAAAGCTTATGAAAAGTGCCCGGGATCTGTCCTCAGTAGAATTTCCCAATGAATGAGCTTCTGTTATCAGATCATCCAGATAGGCTCGCTGCGATTCTATATACGATAGCTTTCTATCAGTTACTTTTCCCTGAATATGATGCACAAGCTTGTGATAAACAGCATCATCTGCTTTGGTGAAAGTGATCGGAGATAATGCCTGTCTTCCCAGAGAAAAGATCACTATGAGATATACAGCCAGGATAACAGCTTTTCTCTGATGTATAAGCACCTTTCCTGTCTCAAAAACTCCTGTCTTTGAGGTATGCCAGGTAAAGGAGAAGATTTGCCGAAGTCTTGTCATGATGATTCCGATCAGGCTTTCCTCTTCAATCTGAAATTGTATCGAAAAGCTGAGTGCCCCGATACAAAAACATGCTATACCAGCTGTAAAGAGGATAACAATCGAAGCTCTAAGCTGACTTACAGGGTATCCTAAAATATTCAGATTCAGATAATTTCCCAGCATGGCAGTAGTATGAGCCTGATAAAAAGGATTTATCGCAGTCAGATAATTCATACTGCTGTTGATACTGATCTTTACAAAGAAAAAATATTCCGCAATGGAATAAGCTGCAAATATAGCCAGCGAGAATTCATTTCTTCTGAATGAAGAGAACAGCATCATAACAAGGACACCGATAAAAGCTGATACCAGTACCCTGACTGCCATCATCCCAATCATCGCATCGAAAACTGTGATGTCATATGGGCAGTTCCTAAAAACAGATAATGACTGAAGCAATGCATCTCTGTGAAAAGGGCCATACTTCTGCCTTATAAAAATAGCTTCACTAATATCACAGATTATGCTGAAGCAGGAGGTCATTACAATAAGTGTCAGCACTTTATTTGCATAAAGCCTGATATGCCCTTCTCTGGTACTCTTCAGCAGAAGGAACTTTCCGCCTCTTCTTTCAGCAGGGATCAGATAATATGCACTGATGAGCGCAAAAAGTATCACAAACAGGAGATGGTAAGGATAAGCCGCATATCGGTTCAGTGAGCTGTAATCATCCTCTTTGAATCCTTCGCCTGTAAGTGAAGCATAATCAGATTCTGTTTTCATCAGATTCCGGTACAGAAAAGTATTCTTAGCTCGGTATTCTTTCTGTAATAAAAAAGCTTTCGTCTGTTCCGGAATCTGTCCCAGGAACTGCTGGTAGCTCTCCTTCGGATACACTTCTGCTGTATACTGTTCACTGCTAAATGCTTTAAGCAGAAACAGATCAGAGACTATCAGGACCAGAAGAACTATCCAGACAGCCTTTGTCCTGAATATTTTCTTTATCTCGTATCTCATGGTTATGACCAAATGTTTTTATAAGCCTTGCCATGGCTTATCTCGATTCCAAATTTAGCAGCTGGAGACTGATCTATGACTGCCAGCTTTTTTCTTTTGAACTGACTCCCCACTAGCGCTCCGATCTGTGACTTATCACCACCGTAAAGTACCGCTGAACCATCTTCAGGATCTATCACAAGGCTGTAACTTATTTTCCCTACTCCAAGCGGGGAATAATATACCCTATAAAATTTTTCTTCTGAGTTATATCCCTTGAAATCCTCCGTATAAGAATCTATCAGTTTATAGTTCTTGTCGTATACATAGTATGTGGCTTCTTTGAATGCATCAGGGGTTTCATCAATATATTTTTTATCTATAATCGATAGCAGATTATCATTTGAAACAACCAGATAGTCTCCATCACTGTAGATATTATATCCTGCCTGTATCTTTACAGGTATCTCTTTTTGATTTTTCCCATCCAGATCAGCCTCATACACCGGTACTTCATAGGAGTCTGGAATTCCATCATACCATTTATTTCCCATTGCAGCATTTTTCTCGTTATTTTCTGTATATAAGATCAGTTTATCATTGAAGAAATTTATTAGCCGGACAGTCTCAGTATCTGGAACCTTGATCTCAGCTGTCTTTCCTGTCCTGGTATCTAAACAATAATACCTGTATTTACTTGTTGACTTAGTTTCCTTATCTGTTTGAGAAACACAAAAATACAGATACTTTCCATATGCCATAAAATCATCGATCTCATACGTAAGCATCTCCCCAGAAGGCACAAATATAGTCTTTTCTTTTCCATGCCCATCGAGAGGATAAGACTTGACAGAAAATGAATAATTACCATCCTCATCATAAGCCTTATCAGCATAATAATAGTACCCACGGTGCATTATACTATTGTAGTATTGACCGTTAAACTCATGTATATCCTGTCTTTGTGAACCATCTGTTTTTATTCTGGTTATAAAAGTATTATAAGAATATGCCCAGTCCACAGTTCCCGCTATATAAATATATCCGTTCTCATATGAAACGACTGATGTACTTTTGGCAAAATCGTCTACAATTGGAAAGAATGCGTTACATGATTTAAATCTTGTTTCGTCAGTTTCCTTATCATGCAGGCAGTTTGTCTTATTGCAGAGAGGAGCGTTCTCTCCAGTTTTAGGATCATACTTGTACAGATAACCTCCTGCCAGATAATAGAGGCAGCCGCTTTCATCTTCCGTGATATTTAAGCCGAGCTCCACATCAGTATTGTAGTACTGGTACTGGTAATCGCAGGCAGGGTCAAACGAATCCGCCCGACCCTGCTGCATCTTAGAACAGCCAGTAGCAGTCAGAATATCAAGTGCAAGTATGGCAAGAATTATTCTGCGTGTTACTTTTTTCATAGATTCCCTCAATAATGGATATAAGTGTCATCACTCCAAGAGTACAGGTGCTGCGATTTTCATGAGGATTGTTGTTTTTCTTTCCATAAATAACTCCTTTACATAAACATTTGCATTGTTTACAGTTCATTTGATCTGAATGAGTCATAGGGCTCATTCACTTAGTAAAATAATGGCCACTGCCACATATCCCTGTCCTACCTTCCTATTTTTGTGGTTGTGCACTTCCACTGAACTCATCATACCACA
>ONBW01000100.1 GCA_900316165.1 uncultured Lachnospiraceae bacterium
GGAGAACAGGAATTGACTTCATCCCTTACCATATGGGAATCGATGATCTGAAAAAATACAGTTCATACACGAAAACGCTCGAATCAAATGACATAAAGAAAGCCCGGAATATGATCGAGAGAAATGTTCATTCTGAGATAATGAAATATATGCTCGACCACAATGAAAAGCTGGAACAGGAGATCATCTCCATAAAAAGATGAAAAGGGGACAGCCTCTTTTTCATCTTTTTTTATGTACTGAAACTTTTTTCTCTGCCAGGATGTCTAACAGATGTAAGACAAAGAAAGGAAGGACGTGATAGAAATTGTTTTCCCGGGAAAGAAAAAGCACGAATGAACAGATAGTAGAGAAGGTACTTCTTGAAAAATATAACAGCTTTTACCGAATGGCGATAAGCTACACGCATAATGAGGCCGACGCCGCGGATATAGTGCAGGAAGGTGCCTACAGGGCCATAAGGAACTGTAAGGATCTAAAAAATACTGAATTTGCTTCTACATGGGTATATCGCATCATGATGAATGAGATCTACCGGGCAGTATCAAAAAACAGGCCGGATTCACTCGATCAGATGGAGGAATACCAGGAAGAAGGAAAGAGTGACACCTACGAAGATACCGACCTGCGCAGGGTTTTAGATTCTATGGACCCTGAAGACAAGGCCGTTATAGAGCTTAAGTACTTTGAGGAACTGAAACTAAAAGAAATCGCCGAGATACTCGGCGAGAATGAAAATACAGTGAAGAGCCGGCTTTACAGAGGGCTTCGAAAGCTGAGAGTTGATTTGGAGGCAGAAGGTTATGACAGATGAATTTAGATCATTAAAAAACGAATATGCCGGTTTTTCGATGAGTGAAAAGGCGGTAAACGAAATGGAAGCTAGAATAGATCAGGCAAAGTTTGAGAACAGAATGGAAGCAAGGAAAAAGCATATAAGAAACTGGGCAGTAGCTGCAGCAGCTGCACTTACTATTTTTATCCTGCCGAATATGAATGCGAGTATGGCAAACGCCATGGGAAATCTCCCAGGGATTGGAGGATTTTTCCAGCTGATAACCCTACGGGATTTTCATGCTGACAATGGCAGACAGACAGCAAATGTCGATGTAGCAGGGCTTAAGTCAGATGATGATAAGACAGCAAAAAAGACTGCTGACGAGATAAACAGTGAGATAAAGAGCCTTACCGATAAGTATGTAGCAGACTTCAAACAGAACGAGAAGGAAAAAGGTTTTGAAAATCTCGATGTAGATACTGAAGTCATCGATAAGACAGATAAGTACTTTACACTGAAGCTCTCAGCTCTTATGACACAGGCTGACAGCTATCAGGAAAACCACTATTATACAATCAACATAAATACCGGAAAGAAGATCCAGCTGAAGGACCTCTTCAAAGACGGAGCAGACTATAAGACTGTGATACGAGATGACGTAAAAAAGCAGATGCTCGATCAGATGAAGAATTCAGATGAAGTGATGTACTGGGCCGGTGACACCAAGGAAGATCAGAAAGAGATGGATTACACTGATAACGACCTTATCGATAAGGCTTCATTCTATCTGAATAAAAACGGAAACATCGTGATCTGCTACAACCAGGGCGATGTAGCTCCGATGTACATGGGTGCTCTCGAGTTTACGATCGACAACAGCACAGTAAATGACCTTCTGAAGTAATAAATGTTCTTTCAAAAAAAACTTGCAATTCCTGTATACAGCGAGTAGAATAGAAGTGCTGAGCAAAAAAACAATACATTGAAAACTTGATACAGGTCATGTGTGGACAGCACATGGATTGGAAACGATAATGCTTCTTTTGATGAAGTGGACCCGAACAACACAGGTATCACAGAATCGAAAGGAGTATTTTTTATGCCAGAGAGCATGCCACAGAACAAATTAGAAAATTTTTTCTTCACAGTGATCATGGCCTTCGTCATGGTTTATGCGATGATCTGCTATAATATCGCATTGAATATCGGAGGACTTACAGATAAGGTCTTCCTGATGGCTTTCGGAGAGCTTCGTATCATGTGGCCGGTAGCCATTGTACTTGAGATGTTCGTCATGGAGAAGCCGGTCATGTATCTGACAGGCAGAGTCATAAATAAGAATATGTCATTCTTTGAGATCCTTATCATCAGATGCTCACTTACAGTCTGTCTGATGTGCCCTACGATGAGCCTTGTGGCTACGATCCTTTTTAAGGACTTCTCTCATTCAGGATTTGTCGGTATGTGGCTTCAGACCGCAGCCATGAATTTCCCGATGGCTCTTGCATGGCAGATCTTCTTCGGAGGACCATTCGGAAGACTTGTATTCCGTCTGATCTTCAGAAGACAGAAGAAGACAGTCATATCAGAAGACGCAGAGCTTGCAGAAGAGACAGCAGAATAATAAAAAGCTGTACCGGATTTAGTTCCG
This sequence comes from uncultured Lachnospiraceae bacterium, assembly GCA_900316165.1. Classification (GTDB taxonomy): domain Bacteria; phylum Bacillota; class Clostridia; order Lachnospirales; family Lachnospiraceae; genus Weimeria. Next base: position 2,430 of record ONBW01000100.1, read on the forward strand.
GTACAGCTTATTTTTTACTCTGAAAAATCCTTTGTCAGGTCATTGAGCCACCTATACTTGCGGTAGTGCGCAAATACCCATGGGATCTTCGATACTTCATCGAGGCAGGTGAAGGCATACACGACCATTACCGGGAGTTTAAACACAAAGGCCGCCAGCAGGGCAAGCGGTATTCCGTAGCACCACATCATCACCACATTTGAATACATATCGAACTTCGTATCGCCTCCTCCAGCGAAAATTCCGTTTATTATTACAGTATTGATACAGCGCCCGATCATATAGAAAGCAGTTATGACAAGCATTCCAGTCAGATAGCTTCTGGCAGTCGGGTTCAGTTTATAGAATTTAAGCACCGGCGGTATCAGGACAAGAACCACAGCCATCGTGATAAAACCGATAAGGAAAGACAAAGCCTTTATTTTTTCACCATAATCGCGGGCTGTTTCTATATCGCCTTTTCCAAGCTCGTATCCGAGAATTACCGAGGTCGCATTGGCGACACCGTTACACATGCAGCAGCATAGGTCTCTTACGACAGCAGTAACTGAGTTTGCGGCAGCTGCATCCTGTCCCAGGTGTCCCATAATAGCCGTATAAGAAGTAAATCCTATCCCCCAGAGCAGAGAAGCTCCGAGAAGAGGGTAGCAGATCACTAAAAAATCA
>ONBW01000028.1 GCA_900316165.1 uncultured Lachnospiraceae bacterium
TACCAAACAGGCCGGTAGAGGTGCCAGAAACCTAATAACAGTAGGACTTAGCGGGCATTTCTGCTATGGATTTTACCCACAGGTATGCCCGAAGAGCCAAAACTTGACAGATTTTGGGCATGAAAAAAGCCGCATTTCTGCGGCTTGTAAGTGTTTTTATTTAATTCTTATGCTATAGTAAGTGTTAAAGACCCGAAAAAGCGCATGGAGCGTATCCGTGCAGAAATCCGTGAGGAAATCCTCGAATGCCTTGCAATGAACTGTAGGGGGAGGTGAGTGAGATGAATGTTATATCTGACAGAGATTACAAAGAATCCGGTATATATGCCAAGGAGCAGGCTGAAGTTCAGACCGTTCCTATTCAATGTAAAGTCGCGCTCACCATAAAGGAGGCTGCAGAGTATTCCAATATCGGTATCAACAAGTTGGAGTGTCTGCTTCGCTCTCCGAGATGTCCTTTTGTCTTATATGTGGGTAAGAAGAAACTTGTTAAGAGAAAGGAATTTGAGAAGTTCATTTCTGACAACATTGAGATATAGCGCACCTCCGACAAACGTGATGATTCCGCGGTTTATCGGCTATCAAAAAAATGAAATAACATTGCAATTGAGCCCCGGTTGGTGTATAATATAGCGTGCTAATTTGGGGCTCTTATAGCTTAGAAAGGAGCCTTAAATGGGAAAAGATCTCAAAGGAAAGGAGATTGGAGCAGGAATCGTTCAGCAACCTAACGGAACTTACTTCGCCAGATTTGTTGATAAGTTTGGGAAACGCAGAACGAAAAGATCCAAGAAACTTCAAGAGGTAAAACAGTGGCTTGCTGATGCTACATATATAGACCAACACAGTGACCTCGACCAGGCAACGGATATGCTCGTTGATGCCTGGTTCGATTATTGGATAGGGATAAAAAAGCAGACAGTGAGACCAAATACGGTCAGAAACTATTCGGAACGGTATGAGCGTAATATCAAGAGTGTTATAGGCAATAAACTCTTAACTGATGTGAAGCCCATTCACTGCCAGAAGATTTTTTCAGATATGGCTGATGAGGGCTATAAGACGACTACCATATACCAGACGCGGATTGCTCTTTATAATATGTTTGAGTTTGCCAGAGAGAATGATGTACTCATCGCAAACCCTTGCAAGAAGTCATTAAAGAGCGATATGGGAAAACCTTCAGATAAGAAAGAAGCCCTTACGATTGACGTTCAGAAGAAGTTCTTGGAAGCTGTGGTGGGTTACAGCTACGAGAATCAGTACCGCTTCGTATTACAGACCGGACTTCGTACAGGTGAGCTTATAGGACTTAAGTGGAGCGACATCGACTTCGAAAATCGTACTATGAAGATCGAAAGGACGATGGAATATCGCTATAAGGTAGGTGAGTGGAGAGTTGGTCCACCTAAGAGCAAATCCGGCTACCGTACAATTCCTCTTACAGACGAAGCGATTCGTATTCTTGAAAACCAGAGATCAAAGAATAAGAGCTTAAAGCTCGTGCCGATTGAATGGAAAGACATAGTATTCCTTTGCAGGAAGGGAACTCCGGTCAAGAACAGCACTTATGACACGGGACTGTTCAAATATTGTGACCGTGTAGGCATTCCGAGATTTTCTATGCATGTTTTAAGACATACTTTTGCTACCAGATGCATTGAAGGTGGAATGAAACCTAAGACTCTGCAGAAGATTTTAGGTCATTCTAATATCGGTATTACCATGAATCTGTATGTTCACATTACAGAGGATGAAAAACATAGAGAAATTGACTTAGTGGCTGACGCTTTAAAAGTGGTATAAAACTTGATGCGAAATTCATCTCCGTGGTACTCGATGTGGTACTCGGTCAAAACCATGAATCGCGGAAAGCCAGTAAAATAAAGGAAAAATGAAGGAGATGAATATATTATGAAATTAGGAATCGTCGGTCTTCCGAATGTCGGGAAGAGTACACTTTTTAACTCACTTACAAAGGCTGGTGCGCTTGCGGCGAACTATCCGTTTGCGACAATTGATCCGAACGTCGGAGTAGTAAATGTCCCGGATGAGAGGATTGAGAAGCTTACCGAGATGAATCACAGTAAAAAGACTATCCCGGCAGTCATCGAATTTGTTGATATTGCGGGACTCGTCAAGGGCGCGAGCAAAGGTGAGGGACTTGGTAACCAGTTCCTCGCAAATATCCGTGAGTGCGACGCGATAATCCATGTAGTACGCTGCTTCGAGGACTCGAACATCGTCCACGTGGATGGGACCATCGATCCGAAGAGAGATATTGAAACCATTAACCTGGAGCTGCTTTTTTCTGATATGGAGGTTCTTGACCGCCGCTACACAAAGATCAAGAAGCAGTCAAATATGGATAAGACCTTAAAGCCGGAGGTCGCGCTTCTTGAGAGGCTCAAGCCTTTCCTTGAGGATGGCAATATGGCTAAGGCCTTTGAGTGCGAGGATGAGGACGAGGAAGCCCTGTTAAAGGGCTACAACCTTCTTACAGCCAAGCCTACGATCTACGCCGCGAATGTTGCTGAGGACGACCTGGCTGATGACGGAGCATCGAACCCGCACGTACAGGCAGTAAGAGATTACGCGAAGACTGACGGATCAGAGGTGTTCGTAGTAAGCGCCGAGATAGAGCAGGAGATCTCCGAACTTGATGATCCTGAGGAGAAGAAGGAATTTCTGACAGACCTGGGACTTAAGGAGTCCGGACTCGATAAGCTCGTAAAGGCATCATATTCACTGCTTGGCCTTATTTCATTCCTTACTACAGGAGAGGACGAGACCAGAGCCTGGACTATCACCAAAGGAACAAAGGCTCCGCAGGCTGCTGGAAAAATCCATACGGATTTCGAGAGAGGCTTTATCTGTGCTGAAACTGTTGCGTATAAGGACCTGATGGACTGTGGTTCGATGGCAGCTGCAAGAGAAAAAGGCTTAGTGCGTACCGAAGGCAAGGAATACGTCGTCCAGGATGGAGACGTTATCCTGTTCAGGTTCAACGTATGATCTGTGCCGAAAGTACAGGAGACCAGCCAGAGGCGAAGTGTGAGCTTCAGGAAGAAAACTTCATTACAGAGAGGATACAGCTATGAAATGCCCATACTGTGGATCAGATAATACAAGAGTTATAGATTCAAGACCTGCGGACGACAATACCTCGATCAGGAGACGTCGTCACTGCGATGACTGCAACAAGCGTTTTACCACCTATGAGAAGGTTGAGACCATCCCTCTTATCGTTATCAAGAAGGACCGGGGACGTCAGCAGTACGACAGGACGAAGATCGAGAAGGGAATTCTCGCAGCCTGCTATAAGAGACCGGTGTCCGCAATGCAGATCACAAAGATGATAAATGAGATCGAGAAGGATATTTTTTCAAGAGAAGAAAGAGAAATCGAGAGCTCAGTCATTGGTGAGATCGTTATGGATAAGCTCAAAAATGTAGACCAGGTCGCATATGTCAGATTTGCCTCAGTGTACCGCGAGTTCAAGGATGCAAACACCTTTATGAACGAGCTCCGTAAGATGATAGATGAAAAATAAAATTGTATTCAAAAAAGTACGTAAACTTTTTCGCTATCTGTCGATATATAAAGTAAGAAGAGGGAACAGCGCAGCGAGGAGTTGCTTATGAATATTTCAGGTATTTCAAATACATCTTATATAAGGAATCAAGCCTATAACAGGCCGGTAAAGACTGCAGAGGATGATGCTTCTCTTTCAAGCGTTGTCAGACAGAAGTCCTTAAATAACAATGCCACAGTAACAGCTGATTCAGATGCTGCTTCTGTAGATGAGACCGCGAAGAAGGCCGTTCGTCCTAACAGACAGGAAGAGTCATTTGGAGCTTATGATTTTGCAAAGCTCTATGATCCGAATAAGTCATTTGGCATTAACTTAGATTTCACTGATGACATCGATGCAGAAAAGACTATCGGACAGCTTCAGAAGGATGAGCTGATGGGTCAGTATCAGAGCCTCACAAAGGAGAGCGCTCCTTCAGTACGTGCTACAGAGGATTTTGCTTTTTGATTTTTATTCGCCGTCTTCGGACGGCGATTTTTTTTGCTTGCATTTGTTAACACTATCATGTAAAATAGATGGGTAATTTTGAAAAGACACAAGGAGGTTTTTATATGGTTACAGCCGGCGATTTTAAAAACGGCATTACTATCGAGTACGACAATGGGGTTTACCAGATCATTGAATTCCAGCACGTAAAGCCTGGTAAAGGAGCAGCCTTTGTCCGCACCAAGCTTAAGGATATAAAGAACGGCGGAGTTATCGAGACTTCATTCCGTCCTACAGAGAAATTCCCACAGGCTCATATCGACAGAAGAGATATGCAGTACCTGTATAACGATGGAGATCTCTACTACTTTATGGATACTGAGACTTATGATCAGATTTCACTTCCAAAGGAGGAGATTGGAGATTCTCTTAAGTTCGTTAAAGAGAACGAGATGGTAAAGATCTGCTCTCATAACGGAGACGTATTCGCAGTTGAGCCTCCTCTTTTCGTAGAGCTTGAGGTTACAGACACAGAGCCTGGACTTAAGGGAAATACAGCTACTGGTGCTACAAAGCCGGCTACGCTCGAGACAGGAGCAGAGGTTATGGTACCTCTTTTCGTAAATACAGGAGATAAGCTTCAGATCGATACACGTACAGGAGAATATCTGAAGAGAGTCTGAAATGGAGATCGATTAAATGCAGTATGAGAACGTTCCTCTGAAGGATCTGCTTTCAGACAGGAAAGTGTTTGGTATATTCGATGAGGAATTCCGGAACGGCGGGTGGCTGGACGTGACAGCTTTGTTAGGTTCGGAGAGCCTGTTTGCGGATCTTTATCAGGACGGTACGGTTCCTGAGAAGGTTTTAGACCGGATAAAGCAGAGGCTTGCTGATTTATAGAGATTAAAGTTGAGGGCGCATAGGCGCCCTTTTACTGTGTATGGGTATTTTTACAAGAACAAAAGAGATTACACTAAACGATGCGATAAATATCACGAGGACGACGTCAAATACGGTCCTTGTCGATATCAGGGATAAGGAAGTTTTTAAGAAAGACCATGTGCCGTCTGCGGTTAATGTTCCACTTAATAACGTGTCTACCATCCATCAGAGAATTCCTGATAAAGAAACTACAATCTACATCTATGGTGACTACAACACCAGACCCAAAAAGGCTGTAAAGGCTTTTATGAAGGAGGGCTATAAGCATCTGGTAAGGGCTGGCTGTATTGAAGACCATCATGTAAGGGAGTACAAGTAATGAGCCGTACACCAAGAAAATGGAAAGATTTTTATCTGAGCAGTTCTTTTTCATCTAAATACGATTATAACGGCCGTCTCGGAGCCTTCGCAGATTCTGATGGTACGAAGTTTGCTCTCTGGAGCCCGTGTGCTTTAAAGGTATCGCTTCGTCTGTTTACTCATGGCTCTAAGGAAGAGGATGGGACAGATGAAGACAAGCCGATAATAGTCTATCAGATGCAGTATGGCAGAAATGGAGTTTTTACGCTCCATACGAGGAAGAATCTTTCCGGTACATACTATGATTTTGAGATAGAGCATGAGGATGGAACAGTTATTACTCCAGATCCTTATGCAAAGGCCTGCGGAGTTAATGGAAAGCGCAGTATGGTAATAGATCTGCACACTACTGACCCGGACGGCTGGGCAGAGGACAAGGCTCCGGCAAAGACTGCTGATACAGTTATATGTGAGTTACATGTAAAGGATTTTTCATGGGATAAGTCGGGAGGCTTTCCTGACGATGTAAGAGGCCGTTTCCTTGCTTTTACAAAGACAAAGACCTATCTGAATGGGGAGGATAAGTCATTAAAGACAGGACTTCCGTATCTTAAGGATCTGGGTGTAACTCATATCCAGCTGATGCCGATTTACGACTATGGAAGTGTAGATGAGGCTTTATCCTTTAAGAATCATCTGAAGGGATCGAAGGAAGAAGAACCTTTTAATTGGGGTTATGACCCGGTTAATTACAATTGTCCTGAAGGAAGCTATTCGAGCGACCCTTACAGAGGAGAGGTTCGTATTACAGAGCTTAAAAAGGCGATAATGGCTCTTCATAAGGCTGGATTTCGGGTTATAATGGATGTCGTCTACAACCATACCTACAGCCTTGATTCCTCGTTCCAGAAGACGGTTCCGTGGTATTACTACAGAGTCGATGAGGAAGGAAAGCCATCGAATGGCTCAGGCTGTGGAAATGATTTTGCTTCAGAGATGCCTATGGCTCATAGGTTCGTAAAAGATTCTGTTCTTTACTGGGCCGAAGAATATCATATAGATGGTTTCAGGTTTGATCTGATGGGCCTTCTCGATACCTCTCTTATGAATGATATCAAATCATCACTTGATGAGAAGTTCGGAAAAGACGAAAAGCTTATCTACGGTGAGCCGTGGGGAGCTGACAAAACTCATATGGAGGGCAGATTTATCCCTTCAGACAAGGCCCATTTCAAGGAACTTGATCCGTCTGTCGGCATGTTTAACGACTGTATCAGAGACGCTGTCAAAGGCTCGGTATTTAAAAAAGAAGAGCCTGGATTTGCGGATGGCTCTAAGGATGCCGACCAGATTAAAAAAGGGTTACTCTCCTGTATTGGTGGAGATGATTTTCCGGTCACGAATCCTGGACAGAGCATTACTTATGTGTCCTGCCATGATAATCTGACACTCTGGGATAAGCTGTCAGCAGTTAACTGGCTGAGGCCTGTCGGTGATCCTGAGAAGAAGAGAATAGCTCAGAACAAACTCTGTGCAGCCATTTATCTGATGTCTCCTGGACGGGTATTTTTCCTGTCAGGAGAAGAGGGCGCAAGGACAAAGAATGGAGACGAGAATTCTTACAACGCATCGATTGAAGAGAATGCATTAAAATGGGATGAGCTCTACGCTCACTCGGATCTGATCAAATACTACAAAGGACTTATTGGCCTTCGGAAGTCAATTCCACTTCTTAACAGAACGGATAAGGCACTTTCAGAGGACTTCAGAGTCACTGGTGGAGCGGCTGACTCACTTCCTGACGGACTTGTTCTGGTACAGGGAGGAGACGACAGCGCTGAGGTACTTATGATTTATAACGGCTCATCCTATCAGCAGTCATTAGGACTGCCGTCTGGTATCTGGCAGCTCTGCGCTGACTCTGACAGATCAGATTACTGGCAGGAGAAGAATCCTGTTATAGCCGATGAAAAAGTAATATCGGAGCCTATGTCGGCAATGATATTTAAGAAAATATCCTAGGAGGCACATTTTGGCAGAAGAAAAAACGAAAAATATTATCCTTACAGGTGACAGACCAACCGGAAAGCTGCACTTAGGACACTACGTCGGCTCACTCCGCAGACGTGTGGAGCTGCAGAACAGCGGAAAGTTTGATGAGGTAAATATTCTTATTGCAGATGATCAGGCTCTTACTGATAACGCCGATAACCCTAAGAAAATCAGAGATAATATGATCGAGGTCGCTCTGGATTACCTTTCAGTGGGAATTGACCCTGAGAAGAGCAAAATCTGCGTACAGTCACAGATTCCGGCGCTTCATGCTATGACTTTCTATTTTATGAATCTCGTTACTACTGAGCGTCTTTCGAGAAACCCGACTATTAAGAATGAGATTCACCTGAGAGGCTTCGATAAGGCCGGAAGTGAAGGTCTGCCGGCAGGATTTTTCACTTATCCTGTCTCACAGACAGCTGATATCACTGCCTTTAAGGCCAACTGTGTTCCGGCTGGTGAGGACCAGGAGCCGATGATTGAGCAGGCTAGAGAAATCGTAAGAAGATTTAACATGACTTACGGCGAGGTTTTAGTCGAGCCGAAGATCATGCTTCCAGACACAAAGGCTGCCTTAAGACTTCCAGGAATCGATGGCAAAGAGAAGATGAGCAAGTCACTTGGCAACGCTATCTTCCTTTCAGACGATGCTGCAACAGTTAAGAAAAAGGTCATGAGCATGTACACAGATCCTACTCATTTAAACGTTTCTGATCCGGGACATGTAGAGGGTAACTGTGTATTTACTTATCTTGATGCATTCAGCACAGATCAGGACTTCGAGGGTACTGACTACGCTAATCTTGATGAGATGAAGGAACACTATGCCAAGGGCGGACTCGGAGACGTAAAGTGTAAGAAACTCCTTATAAAGGTATTAAACCGCATCCTTGACCCTATCCGCGAGAGCAGACAGGAATGGGAGAAGCGTATTCCGGATGTCTATGATATACTTAAGTCTGGAACAGCTAAGGCAGTAGAAGAGACAAATGAGACAATTGCGCAGATGCAGAGAGTCATGAAGATCAACTATTTCGAGGATGACTCAGTAATCAAGGAATGGCAGGACTGGATCGAGAGGTAATAAATGGCATTAAAGAAAAAACCGGTCAATGGTATGAAGGATATACTCCCTCGTGAGATGGAAATCAGAGACTATGTGACCGGAATCATAAAGGATACATACAGAAGCTTTGGTTTTACTCCGATAGAGACTCCATGCATGGAGGATATTAAAAACCTGACGAGTAACCAGGGCGGTGAGAATGAGAAGCTGATTTTTAAGGTCTTAAAGCGTGGTGAAAAGCTCCACTTAGAGGATGCTAAGACTGATCTCGATGTCAGTGACCTGGGTCTCAGATATGATCTGACTCTTCCTCTCTCGAGATTTTATGCTAATAATGAGAATGACCTGCCTTCTCCATTCAAGGCACTCCAGATCGGAAATGTCTGGAGAGCAGACAGACCACAGAGAGGCAGATACAGACAGTTCACCCAGTGCGATATTGATATTTTAGGAGAGCCTTCAGACTTAGCAGAGATTGAGCTTATCCTGGCTACAACCACCTGCCTCGATCGTATTGGCTTCAAGGGATTTGAGATAAGGATAAATGAGAGAAGAATCTTAAAGGCTATGGCAGAGTACTGCGGCTTTTCAGAGGATGGCTTTGATACTCTCTTTATCACTCTCGACAAAATGGATAAGATCGGCCTTGACGGTGTTAAGGACGAGCTTATTGAAGAGGGTTTTGATGCTGCCTCAGTCGAGAAGTACCTGGATATTTTTAATCAGCTTCAGGGAAAGACAGAGGTTGCAGATGGAATAGATACTCTGGTTTCTATTCTTGGAGATAAGCTGGAACCTGAGGTAGCTTCTTCTATGAAGGAAATCGCAGCAAGTGTAAACGAGTGTAAGACAGCTGATTTCAAGCTGGTTTTCGACCCTACTCTCGTAAGAGGAATGGGCTATTACACCGGAACTATTTTTGAAATCGCTATACCTGAGTTCGGCGGAAGCTGCGGCGGTGGCGGCAGATATGACCACATGGTTGGCCGCTTTGCAGGACACGATGTACCTGCCTGCGGTTTCTCAATCGGATTCGAGCGAATCATTATGCTTCTTTTGGAGCATGATTTCAAAATTCCTGAGAAGTCAAAGACAGCCTTTCTTATCGATAAGAACCTTGACAGTTCAAAACTTTCAGCCGTAATCAAGCAGGCAAATGAGCTTCGTGCTTCCGGTCAGACTGTTCTTATCGAAAAAATGAAGAAAAATAAAAAATTCCAGAAGCAGGGTCTAACTGACTCGGGCTATACTGAGATAAAGGAGTTTTACAATGACACAATCTAGAACTAATACCTGCGGAGAGCTGCGCATCGGCGATGTGGGTAAAAAAGTCACACTCTGTGGCTGGCTTGAAAATGACAGAGAAGTCGGAGCAGGACTTTCTTTCATAGTTTTAAGAGATTTCTACGGTGTGACTCAGATCACTGCAGATACCGAGGAGATGGTAAATGCATTTAAGGCTATCACAAAGGAGTCCACTATTCAGGTAACAGGAACTGTTCGTGAGAGAAGCTCTAAAAATCCTAAGCTTCCTACCGGTGATATCGAGGTAGTTCCTGAAGAGGTAAAAGTCCTTGGTAAATGCACTCACGAGTCTCTTCCGTTTGAGATCAATCACAGTCGTGAGGCAGATGAGAGTGTAAGACTCAAGTACAGATATCTGGATTTAAGAAACCCTGAGGTAAAGAATAACATTATCCTCAGAAGCCAGGTAATAAGAGCTTTAAGAGAGGCTATGCAGAACCACGGCTTCATGGAGATTACAACACCTATACTTACGGCTTCATCTCCTGAGGGTGCAAGAGATTATCTAGTACCAGCCAGAAAGCACCCGGGTGAGTTCTATGCGCTTCCACAGGCGCCACAGCAGTTCAAGCAGCTTCTTATGGTCAGTGGAATCGACAGGTATTTCCAGATAGCTCCGTGCTTCAGAGATGAGGATGCCAGAGGAGACAGATCTCCAGGCGAGTTCTATCAGCTCGATATGGAGATGGCATTCGCTACACAGGAGGACATATTCGATGTCTGCGAGGATGTCCTTCCACCTATTTTTGAAAAATTCGGTACCTATGACCGTTCTACAAAGGCTCCGTTCGTACGTATTCCGTACCTTACCGCACTTGATAAGTACGGCTCAGATAAGCCGGATCTTCGTATCGACCTTACAGCAGTTGATGCCACAGAGCTTATGAAGGGCCTTGGCTTCGGACCATTTGATGCAGAAGGTGCAGATGTAAAGGCATGTGTTATTTCTGATTTCCATGAGAGCAGGAAGTTTATCGATAAGGGCTGTGACGATGTAGAGGTTATCAGCGGTTCAAAGCCTTACTGGTTCAGAGTTGATGAGAACGGCGAGATCGTCGGAGGCATCTCAAAGTTCGTAAAGCCGGCTGCAGATAAGGTCAAGGAAACACTTGGTCTTAAGGAAAATACACTTGTAGTTCTTTCAGCTGGAAAGCGCACGCAGGCTCAGAAGACAATTGGCGCTGTAATAAAGACCTTTGGAGACAGAGTTCCTGGACATATGGATAAGGAGCAGTACCAGTTCTGCTGGATCGTCGATTTCCCTATGTATGAGATAGGTGAGGAGTCAGGAGAGCTTGAGTTCTGCCACAATCCTTTCTCCATGCCAAAGGGTGGACTTGAGACACTTGAAAAGGCAGAGAAGGGCGAGATAGACCCACTCACTATAATGGCTGACCAGTATGACCTTGTAGTAAACGGAGTCGAGCTTTCATCAGGAGCTGTAAGAAACCACGATCCTGAGATTATGGTTAAAGCCTTTGAGCTTGTCCGCCTTACTGAGGACGATGTAAAGCAGAAGTTCCCTGCACTCTACAATGCATTCAGCTACGGAGCACCTCCGCACGCAGGAATCGCTCCGGGAATCGACCGTATGGTAATGCTTCTAGCAGCAGAGGATTCTATAAGAGAGATTATTCCGTTCCCAATGAACAAGAATGCCGCAGACCTGATGATGGGTGCCCCTGGAAAAGTAACCGACGCCCAGCTTGAGGAGCTGCATATCAAGGTGACAGAATAAGTTTATTTATGACTTGTAAGTACAAGAGAAGGAGGCTATATGGAAGGTGAATTTCATTTTAACAAGCAGGAGAAGAAGTACCTGACATCTTTTCCGGGAATGCTCGTTGTTTTTCAGGTTCTTGATGATATGGATAGGGTCATACTCGCAAGCGACGAAATGCTTGAGACTTTGAACTTCACCTATGATGAACTGGTGACATATTTTGTCAACGGCTCTAAACCTCTGATAAAATACACTGGTCTGGATGGGACAACCAAGTATTTCGAGGGAAAGGCCATTCCTCAGAAGAGGAAGCATGCCACTCTCAAATATGTGACCTATGCAGATGTTACTGAGATCTATTCAAGGCTTGATGCCTTAGAGCAGAATGACACTGAAGGCGACAGCTTCTATAAGCAGATTGTCGAGAATTCCCAGGTAGCTTTTTTCTGGAAGGATAAGAACAGAAAGTTCAAGGGCGCAAATAAGGCGTTCCTTGATGCCTATGGATTTAATTCTGTCTCTGATATAATAGGAAAAACAGATGAAGATATGGGATGGCATACTGACCCGGAAAAATTCAAGAATATTGAAGAAAAGGTATTAAAAGGAGAGAAGACCGCTCCTGCTCATACAAAGAATCTGATACAGGGCCGCCAGCGTGATATCATAGCAACGAAGTCACCGCTGTATGATAAGAACGGCGAGATAGATGGCCTTGTAGGATCTTTTTTTGACATAACAGATGTCGAAGAATAAGAAGTAAAAATCCTCGGATCTGAATAATCAGGTCCGGGGATTAATTTTGAGCAAAAAGGAAGCATCCCGGGGAAGGATGCTTTCAAAAAGGGGGGTTATAAAAATATAAAAGGGGAAATGATTTAAGGAATCTTGAAGGGGGTTCATTCCTTAAGTCTCTTATAGTATAATCCCGAGACGACTTTTTGGCAATAGTCAATCCGACAAATTTCACAAAAATGACGACTCAAATTTGTGCAATTTTACCAAAAAGAAGCTGGCACTATACAAAAATGATGATTTTTTTATAAATTTCGGCTAATATATTCATATGGAAATTTTACTTGTAAAATTAAAGAAAAATGAAGACCTGCGACAGACACTGTCAGCTATCAGAAAAATACTAAAGGAAGATGGCAGCACAGCAGATATTTTTCTTAGAGATAAAGAGGCCTTAAGGGCACTGGCAGAAAGTCTTAACTCAGAGGATGCAAAGACCAGAAAATCTGCGGCTCTCCTGATAGGTGAGTTAGGGCTTGCGGGTGTGGATGAATACAGAAAAAAGCTTTTAGAGGCTTACGAAAACGAGACTACGCTTTTTGTAAGGGAGAGTTACTTAAAGGCCTTGGCAGAGGGAAGAGAAAAGCTTACAGCCGATGAAAGGGAAGAACTTTCCGAACGGCTTTCTTATATAGATGATCACGAGTTTTCTGATGCTGATCTGAAGCATATCATTGCAGAGAGAAAGGCACTTGTCTCGCTGGTCGGTGAGGGAGAGCGTGAGGCTGCGATTTTCAAAGAACCAGAGAATCTTCCGGTACTTATGGTACCGGCTAAGGGTTTTTATGAGCCTCTTAAAAAGGCACTTTCTGACAGGGGTATAATTAATGGCTTCTCGTCCATAGGAGTTCTTTTACGCGGAAGCGATTATCTTAGAGTAAAGGATTTAAGGATCTACGATCATCTGAAGTATCTGATTCCCGGTGATTTTTCTCTGACGGCTGAAACTCTTAATGATGAGATTGAAAATTCTTTGATTCTTCCAACTATAGATAAGCTCTATAAGGGTAATGTCTCCGTCCGGGTGTACCTGCACCAGAGCGGAGAAAAAAATGCCAATCTGATAAAACGATTAAGTGGTGAGTTGATAAGGCTTTCTGGCGGAAAACTCTTAAACGAAGCACCATATGATGCTGAGCTTCATTTCTACAGGAAAAAGTCGGGTGGATATTCACTGTTTATCAGGCCATTGACAGATGACAGGCGGTTTTTGTATGATATCAACCGGCTTTCGACATCGATGCAGCCGGTAAAGGCGGCTGTGATGGCTGCTATGATAAACGATTATATAGAGTCTTATGCCAGAGTCATAGACCTTTTTGCCGGGAATGGAACGCTTCTTATGGAGCGGGATGAGGCACTTAAGACCAAGGTCATGTTCGCTGTCGATACAAGTGAGGAAGCTGTTAAAGCAGGTAGAGAGAACGCAAAGGCCAAGGGACGCAGCGTTAATTTCGTCCACCGATCGGCGTTTACTTTTGATTCTGAGGAGCCGTTTGACGAGATCATTTCAGAGCTTCCGGATCTGTATGAGAAGAACAGTACGGACAGGAGTGAATTTTTTGAAAAATTAGGGGCAGAGACGAAAAAAATCCTCAGGCGGGGAGGAAAGGCCTTTTATCTGACATCGGAGGGAAATGAGATAAAGGCTATGATCCGCAAAACAGACGGCATTGATTTTTTAAATGAAATGCAGTTTGATGAAAAACGAAGTATTTTTATTTTAGAAAAGAAAGTTTGATATGCAAGAAAGTAACACCGTATTTGCAAATTTACTTAAAGAGTACCTGTCTACAGAAAAGATTTCTACCTGTATTTTAGGCCGGGATGGGAAAACTGTCTTTAAATATTTTTCCGATCCGGAAGAGGAGAAATGGATCAGAAAGAATGTCCCAGAGGATATGCTGAGGGATGTTTCTTCTTCGTTTTCTGACTATGATGTCTCTGATGTGATAGATATCCCTTCAGATGAGAAAAACAGGTACAGGGCTGTTGCAAGCCGTGATAATTCCGGAAAGGTGAAGTCTGTACTTTTCCTTTTTGCAAAAAATGCGGACGACGGTCATTTTGACAATGCTACAAAGAAAATCTCTGACAGCTTAAATCTGTATAACGATATCAGTGCTGAGCTTAGCTCCTTAAGCGACAGGGTAAAGCAGAGCGATGAGGAGAGGGAGAGACTAGAGCATACAAAGAGACTGTTTAAATATCTTTCTATGCTTGTAGATGAGATCAGCTTCAAGGTAAGCTTTGACGATGCGTGTGATGATATCATGAAGAAGTCCGCACTCTGCGTGAATTTCGATACCTGTCTTATAGTAGGCATATCAGATGGCGCAGCACAGATCAAAAAGCAGTTCAGGACTGGCAGTGAAGGTTCGATTTCTTATATAAACGGACTCGAAAAAGAAAAGCTTCCGTTCATGGACGGAAGGACATACACTATTTCGTCTGATTCAGTTATCTCAGATGAATTCAAGGATTTCTTTAACAAATGCGGCATTCAGGCAGGAATTTTTATGCCTCTGTCTGAGGAGGAAGACCTGTATCTGTGTTTCCTTAAGACGGCTGCACCTAAGACCTGGAGCAATGACGAGACAAACTTTCTTCGCCATGCCGGCGCGATACTGAAGGCAAAGCTGGAATTTTTAGATTACAGCACAGCTGTCAATGAATCGGATGATTTCATGCTGACTGTATTTGAGAATTCAGCCTCTGCCGTAGCAGTATTTGACGCTGCCTCAAAGGAGGCAGTCTATAAGAACAGTCTTGCTGAAAAAATCTTAGGTGACCCACTGAACGAGGAGGTTTTCAGCCGGCTTTTCCTGATTCCGGGGCCTTCTGAGGATCAGAAAAAAATGACTGGAGAGTTCACTTCTCCGGGTACGGGAGATACATATCAGGTTCATATGACAAGGGCTATTCAGCACGGTGGGCAGAAGGTTCTTGTCTACATGATAACTGATATAACGAAGCAGAAGCAGTACCAGAAGAAGCTTAAAGAGACTGCCGATATAGATGACCTGACGGGTCTCTATAACAGGCACCGTTTCCACCGTGACTTGGAGAGCAGCTTAAATGACACCAAACGCGGTAATGGAAATGGGACTCTTATCTTTATTGACTTAGACGATTTTAATGCCCTAAACGATGGCCTGGGACATATCCTTGCAGATAAATTCCTAAAGAAGATTGCCTGGTCCATTCAGCAGCTCGTTAAAAAGGATGCACAGTGTTACAGGATTGGCGGAGACCAGTTTGCAGTTATTATACCTTTCTCTGACTTCGAACAGTCAAAGAAGATGGCTCTCATGATAAATAACCGTTTTGAGAAGCCATTTTCTCTGGATGAAAATGAATATTACTGTACAGCCGGAATGGGAGTCGTTAATTTTCCACAGGATGGTAAGACTGAGGATGAGCTGATCTCAAGGGCAGACTTTGCCCTTCATCAGGCTAAGTCAAAGGGCAAAAATCAGATAGATATCTACACTGATATAGAAGTAAAGATGCCGCCGGACAGGCTTAACGTAGAGAAAGCCTTAAGAGAGGCTGTAGCTGACGACTGCAGGGAATTTCTGGTTTATTATCAGCCTGTTGTTGATATCTCTGATGGAGAGGCCAGATGCTGCGGAGCCGAGGCTTTAGTCAGATGGAATTCACATAAGCTGGGCTTTATGCCTCCGGCAAAGTTCATTGCTCTTGCCGAGTACTTAGGTCTTATTATCCCAATCGGAGAGCATGTGCTCCTTGAGGCCTGCAGAACCTGCCATCATTGGAATGAGTTCGGCCACCCTGAGTATAAGATCAATGTGAATCTCTCTGTTCTTCAGCTTTTGCAGAAAGATATCGTAAATGTCATTGCCAATGCCATAAATGTGACAGGTATAAATCCTGATAATCTCGTACTTGAAGTTACTGAGGGAATGGCTATTAATGATATGGATAAAATGAAAGGAGTCCTTGAAAAAATACACGACCTTGGAGTCCGTATCGCCCTGGATGATTTCGGAACGGGATATTCGTCGCTTTCACACATGAAAGATCTGCCGTTAGACGAGCTTAAAATCGACAAGTGCTTTGTGGATGACATCGATAAGGATGATTATTCCGATGCCTTTGTCCGCTCAGTATCACAGCTTGCTGACGCAGTGAACCTTAATGTCATAGTAGAGGGCGTCGAGCGCGGAAAGCAGCAGGATGTCCTTAAAGGCATGGATGTAGATATGATCCAGGGCTTCCTCTACGACAAGCCGCTGCCTCTAAGTGACTTTGAGAGTAAGTGGGTATAAGATCCCGCCATTGGCTAAAAAAAATATTTATTTCAAAAAAATGAAAAAAATTCAAAAAAGTCCTTGACATTGCCTCTCTCTTTTGATATTATAATCAAGTCGTCGCAAGAGAGACAAAGCGGGGACGACAATTAAAGAGCTGCGGAAGTGTCGGAACTGGCAGACGAGCAAGACTAAGGATCTTGTGACTATTGCAGTCGTGAGGGTTCAAGTCCCTTCTTCCGCATCACAGTAAACACCTGGTATGTATGTACCGGGTGTTTTTTTACCCGAAAAAAGTTCTTGACTTAAGTGGCTAAAAAGAGTATGATAACAATATCCGTGCGAACGGAGTAGGAAGCAGGAATGGCGGAATTGGCAGACGCGCAAGCTTCAGGTGCTTGTGGCTATTGCAGTCGTGAGGGTTCAAGTCCCTTTTCCTGCAGTGTGTTTATGAAAGGAGCGGTTATTTTTTACCAGATACCGCTCCTTTATTGTCTTATTTATTTTTATATATGACAGTAAAAGGGGGTATTTAATGCTTATCAGAGAGAGAATGGAGCAGATGGAGAAGGAAGAACTTTCTCCGTATGCTACTTTGGATATCAATTCCAGGGGAAGAGACAGGGAGGAGGAGCAGTGCGATATCAGGCCGCTCTTTCAGAGGGACAGGGACAGAATCCTCCACTGCAAGTCTTTCAGACGTCTTATGAATAAGACTCAGGTCTTTTTATATCCGATGGGTGATCACTATAGAACACGAATGAGCCATACGCTTGAGGTATCTCAGAATGCCAGGACTATCGGAAAGGCTTTAAGACTAAACGAAGATCTGATAGAGGCTATAGCCTTAGGCCATGACTTAGGCCATACACCGTTTGGACACGCCGGAGAGGATGTCCTTAACAGAGTTACAAAAGAGGGCTTTTCTCATTCAGAGCAGTCAGTTCGTATTGTTGAAAAGCTAGAAAAAGACGGCGCTGGACTTAATCTTACATGGGAAGTAAGAGACGGCATCAGAAATCATCAGACAGAGGGACATCCTCATACACCTGAGGGAGCGGTCGTCCGGCTTTCCGATAAGATCGCATATATTTACGCCGATGTAGACGACGCGATAAGAGGCGAGATCATCGCTGAGGAAGACATTCCAATGGAGATCAGGAAGACTCTTGGGATGAACGCAAAGGAGAGGCTTAATACCATGATACATGATGTCATCATGTCAAGCCTTGACGCACCTGATATCAGGATGTCAGATGAAGTGCTTCAGGCAGCGCGTGACTTAAGAGCATTTTTATTTAAAAACGTATATAAGAATCCTAAGGCCAAGGGTGAAGAGGTAAAGGCCAAGAGGATGATAAAGATGCTCTTTGAATACTATAACGATAATCCGGACGCACTTCCGGAGAAGTACGTAAAGGCGATAGGAAAGGGCGGAGATTCACAGGAGAGGATTATCTGTGACTATATCGCCGGTATGACAGACAGCTACTGCAGAACTAAGTTTTCGGAATTCTTTATTCCAAAGGCCTGGGAGGTGGACGGGTATTGAGCCATTATGATGAGAACACCTTGGAAGAGGTAAGACGCGCCAATGACATAGTAGATGTAATTGGTGAGTATGTTCCTCTTAAAAGAAGCGGCTCGAACTATTTTGGACTCTGTCCGTTTCACAGTGAGAAGAGCCCGTCATTTTCAGTAAATCCGGACAGGCAGATGTATCACTGCTTTGGCTGTGGAGCCAGTGGCACGGTCTATCAGTTTTACGAGAATTACCTCCATATGTCTTTTCCTGAGGCAGTAAGGGCTTTGGCTGAGAGAGCCGGTATCACTTTAAAGGAGAGTGAAGATACACCTGAGCAGAAGAGGCGTAAAGAACGGAGAGATCAGCTGCTTGCAGTTCAAAAGGAAGCTGCCTACTATTATTATGGTCTGCTTCATACGGATCATGGAAAGGCCTGTCTCGATTACTTCAAAAAGCGCGGCCTTTCAGATGAGACGATGGTGAAGTTCGGACTTGGCTACTCAGACGCTTTTTCAGATGATCTGTACCAGTATCTAAAGAAAAAGGGTTATAAGGACGATATATTAAAAGACAGTGGACTTTTTACCTTTGATGAGAGGGGTATAAGGGACAAGTTCTTTAACAGGGCTATGTTCCCTATCATGAACCAGTACTCTAAGGTCATTGGTTTTGGCGGCAGAGTCATGGGAGATGGAAAGCCTAAGTACCTGAATTCCCCTGAGACAGCTGTTTTTGATAAGAGCCATACCCTGTATGGACTTTTCCTTGCCAGAAGGTCGAGAAGAGGATATTTTATCCTGTGTGAGGGTTATATGGACGTTATCGCTCTTCACCAGGGAGGCTTTGACTGTGCAGTTGCTTCACTTGGAACCTCGCTTACACCTGGACAGGTATCTGTCATAAGCACTTTCACAAAGGATGTCTACCTCTCATACGACAGTGATGGAGCTGGTGTAAAGGCGGCTCTCCGTGCGATTCCGATGCTGAGGAACGCTGGTATTATGCCTAGAATCATTCATATGGACCCATATAAGGATCCAGATGAGTTTATTAAGGCATTAGGTTCTGATGAGTATCAGAAGAGGATTGATAAGGCAGAGAACTTTTTTATTTTTCAAATAAGACAGCTTCAAAAGGAATACGATATGTCTGACCCGGGAAAACGGACTCAGTTCCAGCGTAAGACTGCTGAAATGCTCTTAGGCTTTAAAGAGGAGCTTGAAAGAGAAAATTATATAGATGCGGTATGCAGGGAGTTTAATATCCCTGTAGAAGCGATGAGAAGCCTGATTCGGGATATTGCAGCAAAACAGCTGTTAAATGCTTCAAAGCAGAGAAGAACGACTCAGACAGGCACTAAAGATGGCCTGATGAGCGAAAAGAATGGAAAAGCTCCTATCGACAAGAACGAAAGCCTGCTGCTTTCGTGGATTTCATACAGACCGGATCTGTTCTCTATAGTTTTTAAGTACGTAAAGCCGCCTGATTTCCAGGAGGGAATTTTAAGAGGCTGTGCTTTTGCGATGTACGACCAGATGGAAAAAAGCGGGATCATTAATCCCGCTGGTATTATAGATTCTTTTGACGAGGTAGATGATCAGAACGAGGCATCCAAAATCTTCCACGAATATGTGGGAGACCTCCAGGAGACTCCGAAGGATGAAAGAGGCAGGGCCTTTATCCAAACCCTCACAAGGGTTGTGGCAAAGGTCTACGATGAGCGGATGAATTCTCTTGAAGCAACAGATGTTGCCCGTTTTGAACTGATACGCACCAAAAAAGAATCACTTTCGGAGATATCGAAACTTAATATCCCGAACGCATAAGGAGGATTTTTATGGCTGAAAAAAAGCAGACTAAGACCACTGCAAAGAAAACGACAGCGAAGAAAACAACTGCCGCAAAGAAGTCTTCGGCTGCCAGCACTAAGAAGGCTGCTTCATCTAAGAAGAAAGGTGCTGCTGCTGAGGTGGCAGGAACAGATAAAGAAGCCGTTTTTACTAAGAAACTCCAGGATATCCTTGAGTTGGCCAAGCAAAAGAAAAATGTACTTGAGATAAACGAGATCAAGGATTTTTTCAAGGAACTGAACCTAAACGACAAGCAGTTCGATAAGATTCTTGACTTCCTCGAGAACAACGGCATCGAGGTGCTGCGTACTGACGACAGTGTCGATATCGATGATATGCCTGAGCCTGATGACTTCGTACCTTCAGAGGAGGACGAGGTCGACCTCGAGAACATCGACCTTTCAGTTCCGGATGGTGTCTCACTTGAGGACCCTGTCCGTATGTACCTGAAGGAAATCGGAAAAGTACCTCTTCTTTCTGCTGATGAGGAGACAGCTCTCGCAAAGCAGATGGAGAATGGTACTCCGGCCGAGAAGACAGCGGCAAAAAAGAAGCTTGCGGAGGCTAACCTCCGTCTTGTTGTATCTATCGCCAAGAGATATGTCGGAAGAGGAATGTTGTTTCTCGATCTGATCCAGGAAGGAAACCTCGGCCTCATAAAGGCAGTAGAGAAGTTCGACTATAAGAAAGGTTATAAGTTCTCGACCTACGCTACCTGGTGGATCCGCCAGGCCATTACCCGAGCTATAGCAGATCAGGCGCGTACAATCCGTATCCCTGTTCATATGGTTGAGACCATCAACAAGCTCATCCGTGTATCCCGTCAGCTGCTTCAGGAATTAGGCCGTGAGCCGACCCCGGAGGAAATCGCAAAGGAGATGGATATGCCGGTTGACAGAGTCCGCGAGATCCTAAAGATAAGCCAGGAGCCTGTATCCCTTGAGACCCCTATCGGAGAAGAGGAGGACTCACATCTCGGCGATTTCATTCAGGATGACAATGTCCCGGTACCTGCCGACGCGGCTACTTTTACACTGTTAAAAGAGCAGCTCAACGACGTACTTGATACTCTTACCCCTCGTGAGAAGAAGGTTCTTATCCTTCGCTTCGGACTTGAGGACGGAAGAGGCAGAACTCTTGAGGAAGTAGGAAAAGAGTTCAATGTCACCCGTGAGCGTATCAGACAGATTGAGGCCAAGGCCTTAAGAAAGCTCCGCCATCCAAGCAGGAGCAAGAAGCTCAAGGATTATCTCGAGTAATGAACGTGAATTTATCAAAGCGGCTTAAAGCCGCCTACGATATGGTAAGTGAGGGAAGCGTGGTCGCAGATATAGGCTGCGATCACGCTTTTTTATCGATTGCACTGGTATCATCCGGTAAGGCTTTAAGTGCTTTCGCCTGTGATGTAAACAAGGGACCACTGGAGAAGGCATCGAAGAATATCGAGGCCGCAGGCCTTTCTGAAAAAATACACACTGTTCTTTCAGACGGACTGATTTCCTTAAATGAGCCCGTCGATTCGATAGTTATTTGTGGCATGGGCGGCTCGCTTATCATATCGATTTTAAATAACAGTCTTGAAAAAATAAACGCAGCCCATGAGCTTATCCTCTCTCCGCAGTCTGATACAGCGAAGGTGCGGATCTGGCTTAGGGACCATAATTTTTCACTAATAAAAGAGACCGCGGTGACTGATGCTGGCAAATACTACTGTGTGATGAGGGTCGTTCCTTCGGATAAGCCGTCAGGCTGGGAAGTCCCTGAAATTCCTGATGAAGCTTTTTACTATGTGATGAAGTACGGACCGTACCTCATCGCTCATCCGGACAGCGTATTTAAGGAGCATCTCCTTAAAAAAGAAAAAGAGATACGTAAAATCTTAGCTCAGCTCGATAGATTAAATCCCAGATATAAAGAGCTTGACGAAGAATTAAAATGGGTTATTATTTTTATGAGGGATAAATAATAGCTTCAGGAGGTAGAAAAATAAATGGAGTTCTGTTCTATTAAAATCGATGGATTAAGTGAGCCTATGGAAGTACCATATGGTCAGACACTTATTGATTTATCTAAGAAGGCTTTCGGGGAGAAAAGCGATGAGATGGTACTTGCCGTCTACAATGGCAAGCTTTCAGAACTTACCTCTCAGGTAAAGGCAGATGGAGAGGTGAAATTCCTTTCAGTTCAAAGCAAGGACGGAGAGAGAGCTTACAGGAGAAGTGTAGTCTTTCTGATGCACAAGGCGCTGCACGATATTTTTCCAGGAGAGAAGCCGACGGTCTTTGTCCAGTTTTCTCTTGGAGAAGGTTATTACTGTACCTTGGGTCAGGGCAAGAAGGTTACGAAGAAGCTTCTATCTGAGCTTAAAAAGAGGATGAAGCAGTTAGCCGAGCTTGACCTCCCTGTAAAAAAGAGCGTCTACCCTACATCGGAGGCCAGAGAGCTTTTTGCAGAGGCTGGAATGCCTGATAAGGAAAAGCTCCTTCACTACAGGTCGAATTCGAGCACTAATGTCTATGAGATAGATGGAGTTTTGGACTATTTCTATGGCTATATGGTGCCATCGACCCGATATATAAAGAAGTTTGACTTAGTCCCATTCGATGAGGGTTTTGTACTGCAGTTCCCGGGAAAGGATGGTTCTGTAGCTGAGTTTAACCCGCCAAAGAAGCTTTTCTCTGTGCTTAAGAGAACGAGACAGTGGGCCAACGCTATGGATATCGATACAGTTGGAGCCTTAAATGACGCCATTTCTGCCGGAAGGACGAAGGAGATAGTCCTTATGCAGGAGGCGTTTATGGAGGAGAGGATCGGAACCTTAGCTCAGGAGATTGCCTCTGATAAGAGCCGTAAGTTTATCATGATAGCTGGTCCTTCATCTTCGGGTAAGACTACTTTTTCAAAGAGGCTTGCTATTCAGCTGCGTGCCAGAGGTCTTACGCCTCATGCGGTCTCACTCGATAACTTCTACCTGGACCGCGACCAGATGCCTCTCGATGAGAACGGAGAGAAGGATTTTGAGGCTCTCGAAGGCCTCGATATAGAGCTCTTTAATGACGATATGACTAAGCTTCTTAATGGTGAGAAGGTCATTCTTCCTATCTTTGACTTCACTGCCGGTAAGCGCTCTGCTGAGGGTATTCCGATGCAGCTTGGAAAAAATGACGTCCTGGTTCTCGAGGGGATCCACGGACTTAATGATGCCTTGAGTTATACCCTTCCAAAGGAGTCGAAGTACAAGATCTATATCTCAGCTTTGACTCAGCTTTCAATCGATGAGCACAATCCGCTTTCTACTACAGATGGACGTCTGATAAGGCGAATCGTTCGTGACGCTAGAACACGTGGAACTTCAGCTGAAGAGACCATAGCTATGTGGGATTCTGTTCACCGTGGCGAGAAGAAGAATATCTTCCCGTTCCAGGAGTCTGCTGATGCGATGTTTAACTCGGCGCTTATCTATGAGATGGCAGTCTTAAAGGTCTATGCACAGCCGCAGCTCTATGCGATAAAGGATGACAGTCCGCAGTATTCGGAGGCGAAGAGGCTTCTTAAGCTTCTCGACTATTTCCTGCCGATGCCTACAGACTATATAGCAAATACCTCGCTTATCCGCGAATTCATAGGCGGCAGTTGCTTTAAAGCCTGATTTGTAGTAAAATGTTACTATTCACGGCATGCTTTGGTGGGTGTTCACGACGGACGCACTTGTGCGGACGGTTGAACACCCGCCGAAGCATGCCTGTGAAGCAGGCACCTCCCCAACAACCGCAGACTTTTAGCATCGAAGATGCGGCAAACGCGCGTAAGCGCGGTTGGTCTGCGGTCTGATTGGGGAGGTGCCGTGAATAGTATAAAATACCATTTCTGAGGCAGATCACGTGGCCGCTGGCACATATAGCCGAAAGGCTGTGCGGGAGGAAAGTCCGGGCTTCACAGGGCAGGATGCCGGCTAACGGCCGGCGGAGGTAACTCCAGGGCTAGTGCAACAGAGATATACCGCCTGTCTTCGGGCAGGTAAGGGTGGAAAGGCGGTGTAAGAGACCACCGTTTCTGTGGTAACACAGAAAGCCATGTAAACCCCATCCGAAGCAAGACCGCAAAGGGACATAAGGCTGCCCGTCTGTTCCAGGTAGGTCGCTTGAGGCCTGTGGCAACACAGGTCCTGGATAGATGGCCATGCAACGACATAACCCGGCTTATCGATCTACCTCTTTTTGGTAAAATTATACAAAAATGACCGTTCATTTTTGTGCAAAATTCCCCGGTGACAAACCGGGGATTTTTTGTTATCATAATGGAAACGGAACGATGCAATAATAGTTTCCAGTTTCCATAAATAGGCAAATAGTTTACAGGAGGATATATGCTTAGAGACGAAATTCTTGAAGCTACGATGACAGTTTACAGAAAAAAGGGAATTAAGTTCACGATGGATGACCTGGCAAAGGAGATGTCAAGGAGTAAGAAAACCATCTACACAGTCTTTAGAGACAAAAAGCACCTGTTTCTTGAGGAGGTCGATTATTTTTTCAATAAGATTAAGGCCAGAGAGAACGAGGTCTTAAATGATGACAGCCTTTCTACGAAGGAGAAGCTCAGAAGAGTAATGTCAGTAATGCCTGAGCATTTCTCAGGAGTTGATTTCCCGTCTATCTACACTTTCAGAGACAAGTATCCGGAAGTCTACAAGAGAATCTCAGAGAGGCTTGAGTCAGGCTGGGAAGTTACTTTTTCACTGATGGATAGGGGCGCTGAGGAAGGCTCTCTTAAGAAAGTGGATAAGGAGCTCTTCAGAATCATATATAACGCCGCCGTTGAGAAGTTCCTTTTCTCAACAGAGCTTACAGACCATAAAATCCACTACACCGATGCGTTAAAAGGTGTTACGGATATGCTTATAGATGGAATTTCGATTTAAGGAGATATAAAAGGATGGAAGAGATTTTTGGAAACAGGCTTACTCCTTCTGAAGCAAGGAAGTCACTTAAGGCAGCAGAGGGGTATAAAAAAAGCTGTCCTGATGATGCGGATGTCGACTATAAGATCCGCATCAGGAAAAATAAATCGCTCTACGACAGGCTTGGGATCATGGACCTGCGTCTCGAGGGAGAGAGTGAAGCAGAGTTTGACAGGGAGAAGGGCATTGTTGTCTCAAATATCCGTATGGGATTCGGCCACTACCGCATCTCGATGGCTATGGCAAGCGCAGCAAAGGCTTTAGGTTACACTCCTTACTGGCTTGACCTTAACTCTTTCCCAAAGACAGCTGCTACAAAGATCATAACAAAGCAGAACAACCTGTATTCACTGGGCTCACGACTTTCGAAGAACCCAATCTTTAACAAGCTCGTCTGGGAGCCTGTGAATTATACCGGCTTTAAAAAATTAACGTACAACGCCTCAGATCTCGAGACTTCAAAGCTTATGGCACCTGTATATCAGGACATCCCAAAGGAGATACCTGTTATTGCAACTCACGCCTGGCCGGCACAGTCAGCACTTGATGGTGGCATGAAGAGAGTAATCGAGGCTATTCCTGATAACTGGCCGATGGCACTACATCTTGCTGAGGGAGCTATCCACACTGTACAGACTCACAACTCATACTTAGGATACAGAGTCTTAAACGGCTTCTATGGTAAGAAAGTCTTAAATCCTATACCAGGAGATCAGATTTATTATACAGGCCACTACATCGACGATGAGCTCGTAAAAAATATCGAGGCTGACTGTAAGAGAAGAATGGACCGCTTAAATGGTAAGAAGCCGGTGAGGTTCCTTCTTACGATAGGCGGCGCTGGAGCGCAGGCGGATATTTTTGAAGCAATACTTAAATACCTGATGCCAGCAGTAAAGAAGGGCAGAGCCTCAGTTATGGTAAATGTCGGTGACTATAGAAATGTCTGGGATGAGCTTTTATCAAAGGTCGATGGCCTTAAGGATGTCTCAACTGAGCATTTCGAGAACTTCAGCGAGGCAGCAGGCTTTGCAGATGACGCCTTGGACGGAGATATGACAGGGGTTCATGCATTTTACCACAAGAATATCTTCGAGGCTGTCTATATCACAAATCTTCTGATGAGAGCCTGTGACTGTCTTATCACAAAGCCTTCGGAACTTGCATTTTACCCAGTGCCGAAGCTCTTTATAAGACGTGTTGGAAAGCACGAGATGTGGGGAGCAATCCACTCAGCCGAGATAGGAGACGGTACCTACGAGATCAGGGAAATCCCACAGGTACTTCAGATGGTTGGCCTTATGATTAAAGACCCATCGATAATCGGCGGTATGTGTGATTCGATAGAAAAGAACAAACAGATAGGAATCTACGACGGAGCTTACAACTGTGTAAAGCTTGCTATGGAAAAGTAATAATTGGAGGTTATAAAATGTCAGAGGAAAAACAGCTAAAACCAATCACTAAGAAAATCATATGGCTTTTTGCCATAGGCCAGCTGGGCTGGTCGCTTATGAGCGCACTGCTTACGAACTTTATCGAGGCCTTCTACCAGCCGGACGATGTATCTGTATCAGAGGGAATGCTATACTTTATTCCACAGGGACGAGTTATTTTTGGAGTATTTACAGTAATCGGCGGAATTTACGCTATCGGCCGTGTATTCGATGCGATTACAGATCCGTGGATCGGAAATCTATCAGATAAGAGCAAGAACCCGAATGGACGCCGTATTCCGTTTATGAAGAGAGCGGCTATACCTCTTGCGCTTATCACGATAATGGTCTACATCTGTCCTACAGCTGGAAATCCTGTCTATAAGAATCTCGGCACAAATGGAATCATCAATTCCATCTGGGTGCTTGTCATGATGCTTCTTTTCTATTTCTTCATGACAGTTTACTGCACACCTTATAACGCTCTTATCGCAGAGCTTTCTAGAGATGAGAAGACTCTTGCAGATATCTCGACAGCCATCTCATTTACGTTTATTTTTGGCTCAGCCTTAGGATACGTCGCTCCGACTATCTGGAGTGCTATTACTCCTATGGTAGGAAGCAGAGTCTGGGCTATGAGAATCGTATTTATAGTTCTTGCTGTAATAGCCTGCATCTGCTGCCTTGTTCCTGCGCTTACGATAAAGGAGCCTGACTATGTAGACGCAAAGCCTTCAGAGGGCAATGCCTTTTCTTCCCTTGCAAAATGCTTTTCAAACCGAGCCTTCCGTGTATTCGTAGGAAGCGATATCTGCTACTGGGTAGGAATCACGATGTTTCAGACAGGACTTCTTCACTATGTAACAGTGCTTATGAAGCTTCCTGAGGCCTATTCGACCATCCTCTACATAGCGATGACACTTCTCTCAGTAGTCTGCTATGTACCTGTAAACAGGCTGATGCAGCGCTTCCCGAAGAAAAAGCTGGTAATGATAGCCTTCCTTGGTATGTGCATAGTCTTCCTTATCACAGGTCTTTCAGGAATGTTCGGACTTCCTGGAATAGTAAGCGGTGTCCTGGTTGTTATCTGTGCCGCAATGCCTATGGCTATCCTCGGTATCATCCCACAGACAATCGTTGCAGATATAGCAAAATCAGACGCTGTAACAACAGGTGAAAATCACGACGGAATGTTCTTCGCTGCCCGTACTTTTTCAATGAAGCTGGGTCAGTCACTTTCAATTCTTCTTTTTACCTCACTTGGAACAATCGGAGTTGCTACAGGACGCGGATATCGTATCGCAGCTTTTGTAGCAGTTATCTTCTGCCTTGCAGGCACAGTCATCCTTCATTTCTATAACGAGAAGAAGGTTCAGGATATTCTTAAAGGAGCTAAGTTTTAATGATAAGAGAATATAAAGGCGAGCGGACTGCCTATGTACTCGATACCCCTGATACGACACTGGTGTTTATCACGCTCCCGTCGGGTCAGGTTGAGACAGCCTACTACGGCAGATCCATAAAGCTCGAATCAGCTGAGGAGGCACTTTCCCTCTCTGAGAAAAATGAATTCCCTGTCGGAAATTCCATCGAATACAGCCCGGAGCATAACAAGTATTCACTTGAGGATGTGCGCCTCTTGGTCGGTGAGTACGGCAAAGGCGATATCCGTGAGCCGTTTGTAGAGGCCGTATCAGCAGATGGCAGTACGACCCTTGACTTCGTGCTGACTGAGGCAGTTATTACCGATGGGAAAAATAAAATCGAAGGCCTTCCTTCTTCGCACGAAAATAAAGAGGACGAGAAGGCTCAGACGATTACTTTTACTTTTACAGATAATAACAACGGATATGTGCTTAAGGTTTTCTACTCAGTTTATCCGGATTCTGATGTAATCGCCAGAAGTGCTGAGTTTATTAATTCTTCTGAGTCTGAGGTAAGGCTTACAAGACTTCTTTCAGGCCAGCTCGATGTATTCGGGAGCGGATACAAGGTTACGACATTTACAGGAGCCTGGATCCGCGAGATGAACAGGAACGATACGATAGTTAGTGCAGGCAATTTCTCAGTTTCATCTGTAGTAGGTTCCTCTTCAAACAGAGCCAACCCACTTATGCTGATTGCAGACCCGGACTGTACTGAGGAGCATGGCCGCTGCATTGCTTCAAACCTTATATACAGTGGGAACCACTACGAGAGCGTATCTGTAAACACCTACGGAAAGACCAGAATCCTTACAGGAATAAATCCAGTAGATTTTGATTTCAGACTCGCACCTGGGGAGAGCTTTGCAGCTCCTGAGTCTGTGATTGCTTTTACTGATGGCGGCTATTCAGCTTTAAGCATTATTATGGCTGACTTTGTAAGAGAGCATATCACAAGAGGTGAGTGGGCTAAAAAGGATAGGCCGATAGTGCTTAACTCCTGGGAGGCCTCGTATTTTGATATCGATGAGAAAAAGTTAGTCTCCTTCGCAAAGAAGGGAAAGGAGCTCGGTGCTGAACTTTTCGTAATGGATGACGGCTGGTTCGGTGAGAGAAACGATGATCACCGTTCGCTTGGAGACTGGAAAGTAAACTTAAAGAAGCTTCCACATGGCCTTAAGGGGCTGGCTGATAAGATTCACGAGGCAGGGCTGATGTTCGGTATCTGGGTGGAGCCTGAGATGGTTAATGTCGACTCAGACCTCTACCGGGCTCACCCTGACTGGGCTGTTGCTATACCTGATAAGGCTCATTCTGAAGGAAGATTCCAGAGACTTCTCGACTACTCAAATCCTGAGGTAGTCGATTACATGATAGACGCAATAAGCGATGTCTTATCATCTGCTCAGATTAATTATGTAAAGTGGGATTACAACAGGATTTTCTCTGATGTGTATTCGCCGTACTTAAAAGAAAGAAGTTGTGGAGAGCTTTTCCACAGATATATCTTAGGTCTCTACAGGCTGATGGGTGCCTTGGTTGAAAAATTCCCGCATATCCTCTTTGAGGGCTGTGCAGCAGGCGGTAATAGATTTGACTTGGGAATTCTTAGTTATTTCCCACAGATCTGGGCTTCTGATAACTCAGATGCTATATCAAGGCTTACTATTCAGCAGGGACTTTCTTTTGGATATCCGCTCTCAGCAGCTACAGGTCATGTGAGCGCCTGCCCTAACCACCAGACTCTTAGAAAGACTCCTATAAATACGAGGTTTAACGTAGCAGCCTTTACGAGCTATGGCATGGAGGTTAATCCTCTTGATCTCTCAAAGGATGACTTTAAGGAGCTCTCTTCCTACAATGAACTTTATAAAAAGCTCCGTCACACCTTACAGACCGGAGATTTCTACAGGGTAAGTGATGGAGAAAATACTGTAAAGTGGGTTACTGTATCAAAGGACAAGTCTCAGGCTGTCGGTATGGTGCTGATGAAGGAGGTTAAGCCGGGACTAAGGTACCAGAACCTTAAGTTCAAGGGACTTGATCCGGATAAGAAGTACCATGTCTATAATCTGCCGACAGATCTCGATGTAAGGACCTTTGGCAGCATGATAAATACGATGGCTCCAGTCCACGTAAAGCCTGGCTCGCTAACTGAGAGTGCAGTAGCGAAGTTCGTAAAGCTTAAGAGTGAAGTCTTAGACGAGAGTGTTTCGGGCTCTGTCCTTATGAATGCAGGCCTTAATCTTCCTGCAGGATTTTCAGGCACAGGATACAATGATAAAATCAGAGTCATGACCGACTTTGCGTCAAGACTCTATATAGCTGAAGAAATTTAATGAGATGAGGTCACAAAAAATTCACAGTATTTTTTGTGGCCTCATGTTATAATTGTAAAAGGTTTTCCCAGACCGCTGCCTCCAGACAGGAGGCATATGAATTACGAGATTTTTAAGACAAATCTTTTTAATACTATTGAGACCAGATTAGGCGCGAAGGTGCTGTCTGGTCCGGATGACATCAGCTGTTTTGAAATGAATGGCTTATCTGTTAACGCCTGTGTCATCTCTATTCCAGGCAGGAATTTTTATCCTGTCATTTACCCGGATTTATATTTTGATAAGTACAGAAAAGGCTCTACTTTTGAGGAGATTGTAGAGAATGTTTTGGATGTTATCCGCTATACAAACGAGGATACGTTTAATTTTGATGAGATAAGCGACTATGAAAAAGCAAAAGAGCATATAGTTCCACGTCTTGTAAGCTATTCCGTCAATCCAGAAATATTTGAGAGAAGAGCATATGTCCCTTACTTAAATATCGCTGTGGTATTTATTTATGTGATTAGTTCAAAAGAAGATGAGCTGGTCTCATTCGCGATAAATGATGAGCAGGTAAGGACCTGGGGAGTTTCTGTGAAAGAGATTTTTCGTGATTCGATAGAGACTTCAACGAAGCTTTTTCCTCCACTTATCGAGTCGATTAAGGAGGCACTTCCACTGATAAGAGAAGAGGATTTCAGGCCATTCTATGTGCTTACGAATTCCAGAAAGCAGTATGGAGCAGCCTGTGTACTCTATGATAATGTACTTTCTGATTTTGCTGAGAAAATCGGTGAGAGCTTCTTTCTGATCCCTTCGTCTGTACATGAGATGCTGCTTATCCCTGAAAGCTTCGATATCAGAGTCTCAGAAATGAGGCAGATGCTTTTAGAAGTAAATGACTCTGTCCTAAAGCCAGAGGAGGTGCTTTCAGACAGAGTCTATTATTTCGATATGAAAAATAAAAAGCTCGACTTTGCTTCTAAGGATTAAGACTTAAGCAGAGCCTTTAAGTCGTTTATCTGCGTCAAAATATCAGAAAAATAAAAAAGCGGGAACCTTTTTCAGGTTTCCCGCACTTAAGCTCCGAATCCGACTTGAACGGACGACCCCTTCATTACGAGTGAAGTGCACTACCAACTGTGCTATCGGAGCATATAAGCAGCCTTTTCGCCACAACAAAAGATATTATACAGGAACTTATTTTGATTTGCAATAATTTTGAAGTAAAAACTGGTAAAAATTTTATAAAAAGTTCTTTACACCGGGGTGAGAAAGGAGTAATATAATTATGTTATAAATTTTATACTGTTTTAAGATTTTATCGGAGAGAGTTCCATTATTCCTTGATTTTTCTTGAAAGCAGCAGATTTCTTTTGGAGGTAGTTTTCTATGACAGGAACAGTTAAGTGGTTTAACAATCAGAAGGGATATGGATTTATCTCTGATGATTCAGGCAAGGACGTCTTCGTTCATTACTCAGGTATTGCCGGAGAGGGATTTAAGACACTTGCTGAGGGGGCAAAGGTTGAGTTCGACATTACTGATGGAGCCAAGGGCCCACAGGCAGTAAATGTTAAAGTCGTAGATTGACTTTTTCCACAAGTTTTTCCTCATATGTATAAATGGCAGACACCTAAGGTGCCTGCTGTTTTTTATGTCTTTTTTTTTACAGGAAAATCATTTATAATATACGCATTAAGACAAATGAGGGTTTATCATGTATAAGATTATTATAGACAGCTGCGGAGAGTTCACGCCGGCTATGAAAGCAGATACCGGTCATTTTTCGCATGTGCCGCTTACGCTTCAGGTAGGCAGCTGGGAGCAGATGGATGATGAGACATTTGACCAGGGGATTTTCCTTAAGAAAATGAAGGAATCTAAGGAACCCCCTCATTCAGCATGCCCATCTCCGGCAGCATACCTCTCTGAGATTGAGGATACAGATGCAGATCATGTCTATATCATAACGCTTAGTGCAAAGCTGTCAGGTTCATACAATGCCGCAGTCCTCGCGAAGAACCTCTACGATGAGGATAACGAGGATGAGGACGATATGAAAAAAGTCCATGTCTTCGATTCGAAATCGGCTTCTATCGGGCAGACTCTTATAGCTCAGATAGTGCAGCAGGCTGAGGAAGCAGGTCAGTCATTTGAAGAGGTCATCCGCACTGCAGATGAGTTTATAAAGGGAGAGCACACATTTTTCGTGCTTGAGTCCCTTGAGACCTTAAGAAAAGCGGGACGTCTCGGCTCCTTAAAGGCTATGCTTGCTTCAACACTTTCGATAAAGCCTGTAATGGGTTCTACTCCTGAAGGCAGCATCCAGCAGCTAGGTCAGGCACGTGGAATGCTCCGCGCTTTGGATAAAATGGTAGACTGCATGACAGAGGTGACTCTTAATCCAGGAGAGAGAGTCGTAGCCATTTCGCACTGTGCTGCTCCTGATACGGCCTCTTCCCTTAAGGAAAAAGTAAAACGCACCGGCCTTTTTAAGGACGTGTTTGTAGTTGATACCGACGGAGTCGCTTCGATGTACGCAGGTCCTGGCGGAATCATTATGGCAGTCTAAGATGTACGCTGAAGTAGTTAAAAGAATTGAATCGCTAAAGCGCTTCGGAAAAAAAAGCGGACGGGAGGTCACAGAGCATCTCCTTCCAAAGCTTTCGAATCCTGATACGGGGATGAAGATTATACACATAGCTGGGACCAATGGAAAGGGTTCAGTGGCCATGTATATAGCTGCTGCTCTCGAGGAGAATGGATATAAGACCGGGCTTTTTACCTCGCCACATCTCATCACGATAAGAGAGCGGATTCAGGTGAACAGGAAGCTGATAAGCGAAGAGGATTTCACAAGGCTTGCAGAGAAAGTCCTTTCTGTCGAGATGCCAGATGAGTATGCGCCGACCTTTTTTGATATCTGTCTTGCCGTAGCTCTTCTCTATTTCAAAGAACAGAACTGTGACTACGTGGTACTTGAGACTGGTCTCGGTGGAAGACTGGACTCTACCAGAGGTATCAGTCAAATGCCTCTTGTCGGAGTAATCACAGCTATTGGCCTCGATCATACGGCTATCCTTGGTGATACCCTAGAGCAGATTGCTGCTGAGAAGGCAGGGATTGAGCGCGACGGAATGCCTGTTGTAATCGCTCACAATCCGCCTGAGGTCAGGGCAGTGCTCGAAAAAAACGCTGCTGAGTATTTTGCAGTTGATGACGAGTACTCAGGAGACGATGAATTAAAAAAGCTTTCAAAGAGAGCAGCAGATAGAGATAATAAGCTTGCGCCTCCTCTCCTTGGTGATTTCCAGTACGATAATGAGGCGGCTTCCCTTGCAGCACTTTCATACTGCGGGGCAGTACTTGATTTAGAAAAAGTCTTGGATGGTATCCGTTCGGTGAAATGGCCGGCAAGGATTCAGAAATTAAAAGAAAATCCGCTTTTTATAGTCGATGGCTCTCACAATCCACAGGGAGTTGCGGCACTTACCGATACGCTTAAGAGAACCTATCCGGGAGAGCGTTTTATTTTTATCATGGCTGCAATGGCAGATAAGGACGCATCTCATATGATATCGGGAACCAAGGGAATCGCTGAGTGTTATATCTGTGTGAAAGCCGATACACCCAGGAGTCTTAGTGCAGAGGCATTGTCTGATATGGTTAAGGCGCAGGGAGCTTGTGCTTTTACAGCAGGTTCTGTGAGTAAAGCAATTAAAACTGCTTTAAGTACTAAAAAGCCGGTTGTGGCTTTTGGATCTCTTTATCTGGCAGGGGAAATTCTGGCAGAAAGTAAAAGCTTACAGACATCTGATCAGCTTTGATTCATTCTATCTGAGAAACAAAATGTCAGTTGAGAATCAAAATATGAAATACCTTTAATCAGGAGAACGTTATGTTTCTAGTCGAATTAAATTCCGGCATCTTTGGCACCTGGCTGTCGAAGTTTTTATCAAATGGCCTTGATTTTTTCTGGAGCGTTGTGATCGCACTTGTCGTATGGTTCGTCGGTGCGAAGGTCATCCGTTTCATCAGAAAACTGGTAAGAAAGGCGATGGAGAGGAGAGATGTCGATAAGGGCGTCACACAGTTTACCGACAGCATGGTAAAGTATGGCCTCTACATAGTCCTTATCATCGTAATCCTGAATGTCTTCGGCATCCAAACCTCGTCGGTCGCAGCAGCGGTGGCATCATTAGGACTTACCGCAGGTCTTGCCCTGCAGGGGTCGCTGTCGAACTTCGCGGGCGGAGTTCTGATACTTATCCTAAAGCCGTTTAAGGTCGGAGACTACATCATAGAGGATACCCATAATAACGAGGGAACAGTATCGGAGATTTCTATTTTTTATACGAGGCTTAAAACCCTCGACAACAAGGTTGTAGTAATTCCTAACGGTACATTAGCAAATGCTTCACTTACGAATGTTACGACAAGCGATAAGAGACAGATCGACCTGACCTTTGGCATCAGCTACGACGATGACCTGAAGAAGGCGAAGGCTATCCTGCAGCATATAGCTGAGACTACAGAGGAGAGGGTAAAGGATACTGATATCCAGATTTTTGTCAGAGACCTCGCAGAGTCCTCGGTAAACCTCGGTTTTCGTATCTGGGTTCCTATGGACGATTACTGGAAGGTCAGATGGGCTTTAAACGAGAGGGTGAAGCTTACCTTTGATGAAGAGGGAATCACAATTCCGTTTAATCAGCTTGATGTAACGGTTAAGAAACCAGAGTAAGGAGATTTACAGATGGAAAAAATACCAGAACAGTACGAGTTAGTATTACAGCAGGACCTTTCAGATATTCATTCTAAGGGTACGCTTCTTCGCCATAAGAAGA
The DNA here is from genome assembly GCA_900316165.1 of uncultured Lachnospiraceae bacterium. Lineage (GTDB taxonomy): Bacteria > Bacillota > Clostridia > Lachnospirales > Lachnospiraceae > Weimeria. The sequence goes on from ONBW01000028.1 coordinate 34,851, forward strand.
GCGGAGCTATGATCACTCTCATAGAAAATGACGATGTGAACAAGGTCTTCTATATAGGCTTTAAGACGACACCGGATGACTCGACAGGAGTTCCACATATCATAGAGCACACAGTTCTCTGTGGCTCGGACAAATACCCGGTAAAGGACCCATTCGTTGAACTCGTAAAGGGCTCGATGAACACCTTCCTCAATGCTATGACCTATCCGGACAAGACTGTCTATCCTGTCGCGTCCACAAATGACAAGGACTTTGACAACCTGATCGATGTCTACCTCGATGCGGTTTTCCATCCGAACATTTACAAGCACGAGGAGATTTTTATGCAGGAGGGCTGGCACTACGAGCTCGAGAGTAAGGATGCGCCGCTTACGATAAACGGAGTAGTCTATAACGAGATGAAAGGCGCCTATTCCTCACCAGAGGATGTGCTCGAGAGAGAAATCATGAATTCCCTCTATCCGGACACGACCTATGGAGTAGAGTCGGGTGGAGATCCAAAGGATATCCCGAATCTGACCTATGAGAATTACCTCGCCTTCCACAAGAGATACTATCACCCGTCTAATTCCTATATCTATATCTATGGCGACTGCGATATGGAAAAGAAACTCGAGTATCTCGACAGAGAATACTTAAGCCACTATGACGCTATAGACCCGAAGACGGATATCAAGGAGCAGCCGGCCTTTTCTAAGATGGCTGAAGTAAAGAAGCCATACCCTGTTTCGGCAGATGAGAGTGAAGAGGGTAAGACCTATTTTTCATTGAACTATTCATTTGGCGACGCTTCGGATACAAAGCTTTCAGCAGCACTCGATACCTTAGACTATGCACTCCTTGAGGCACCTGGTGCGCCTGTTCGTCAGGCAATCCTTGACGCTGGTCTTGGAACAGATGTCTATGGCGGCGCTCAGACTATCCAGCAGCCGTATTTTTCCATCACTGTAAAAGGAAGCGATGACTCCAAGAGGGATAAGCTGCTTGAGGTAGTAAATAAGACTCTAAAGGACCTCGCAGAAAACGGTCTCGACCACAGGTCACTTCTCGCCGGAATCAATTCAGATGAGTTTAAGTATCGCGAAGCGGATTTCGGAGGCTTTCCGAAGGGACTTATCTGGGGACTTGGAATCCTCGACAGCTGGCTTTACGATAAGAAGCTTCCGTTTATCAGACTAAACCTCCTGCCTATCTATGCAGATTTAAAGAAGGAAATCGATAACAACTATTTCGAGGGACTTATAAAGAAATACTTCCTCGAGAATACCCACAGCTCACTCGTAGAGATCTACCCACAGGCAGGTCTCCAGAAGAAGGAGGACGATGAATTCAGACGTAAGATGGAGGAGAAGAAGGCCTCTATGTCTGACTTTGAGCTTGAAAAAATAATCGCTGATACCAAGCACTTAAAAGAGTATCAGAGTACTCCGTCAACTCAGGAGGAGCTTGCTACGATCCCTTGTCTTTCAAGAGATGATCTCGAGAAGAAGGCCAGAAAGATTAATAAAGAGATCATTATCAAGGGCGGAGTTCCGGTTATTTTTACAGATACAGAGACTAATGGTATCGACTACCTCGATATTCTCTTTGATATCGGAAATATCGGACTTGATGAGGCACCTGGCTTTGCCTTCGGTATGAGGCTTCTTGGACTCGTAAATACAAAGGATTATAGCTATAAGGATTTCGCAACTGAGGTAAACCTTCACCTGGGAAGCCTTTCAGCTGACGTGTCGCTTTTTGGTATGGGAAATGGTGACATAGATCCTCTTCCGGGCTCAAAGACAAAGGACTACAGATTCTTTGCAGATATAAAGACGAAGTTTACCTATGAGGAAGCTGACTCGGCTATGAAGCTTCTCTACCAGATGCTCTTTACCTCTGATTTCTCAGATAAGAAGAGGATTAAGGAGGTCCTTCTCGAGGAGAAGAATTCAGTTGAGATGCGCTTTATGACAGCAGGACACTCAGCAGCCGCGATGAGAGGATTTTCTCATATAAGCAAGAGCTCAGCGTTTTCAGACGCCATTTCCGGAGTGAAGTACCTTAGATTCCTTCAGGATTTTGCCGGGCACTATGATGAAGAAATAGATGACTTCGTAAAGACGTTTAAAGAAGAGCTTAAGACTGCATTAAGCCTTAATACGATGGTAGTATCGACTACAGGCCGAAGCCAGGTAATGGATATAATCGATAGATATCAAAAGAAGGCAGAAGAAGTTTTAAATCCTGAAAACAATCTTCCTGCAGCTGAAATTAAGCTCGATAAAGAGGTTAAAAACGAAGGATTTAAGTCAGCCTCTAAGGTTAATTTTGTAAGTGAGGTCGGAAACTTCAAGGACCACGGACTTAAATACAGCGGTGCCTTCCATATCCTGAAGGTGGCATTAAGCTATGACTACCTCTGGATAAATATCCGTGTAAAGGGCGGAGCTTATGGCTGCGGCGCGAACTTCAGACGAAGCGGAAACACCTCATTTACGACTTATAGAGATCCGCATCTTAAAGAGTCGTGTGATATCCTTCTTAATACACCTGAATACATAAAGAACTTTAAAGTATCTGACAGGGATATGGATAAATATGTCATAGGTGCTATCAGTAATCTAGACACTCCGCTTCCTCCATCTATCGAGGGACAGAGAGCTCTTAGCGCAGTTATCTCAGGCGTCTCAGATGAGCAGAGACAGAGGGAGAGAGACGAGGTGTTAAATGCCACCCAGGCTGATATCAGAGCACTAGCGGAGCCTGTTGAGGCAGCGCTTTCTGACTCAATTCTTACAGTTGTAGGCTCTGAAGAGATGATAGACGAAAACAGCACACTATTTGACAGGACGGAGAATTTATTTGGCTGAAACAAAGAGCGGCTTTGTAACGCTTATCGGACGACCGAATGTCGGTAAATCCACACTGATGAACCGCATTATCGGACAGAAGATCGCGATTACCTCGAATAAGCCTCAGACCACAAGAAACAGAATAGAGACAGTGCTTACGGATGACAGGGGACAGATAGTCTTCCTCGATACTCCGGGCATTCACAAGGCAAAGAACAAGCTCGGTGTCTATATGCAGAAAGTAACCGCCGCCGCGATGAAGGGTGTAGACCTGATTCTCTGGCTCATCGAGCCTGACGAATTCGTCGGCGGAGGAGATGCCTACATAGCCGAGCGCCTCAAGAATCAGTCGACAAAGGTAATACTTGTAATAAATAAGATTGATACGATTCCACATGAGGCAATCCTTTCTACGATAAATGCCTATAAGGACCTTCTCGATTTCGCAGAGATAGTACCGGTTTCAGCACTCCGAAACAAGGGAATTAAAGACCTTGTAGATACTGTTTTCAAGTATCTGCCGGAGGGACCTTACTTTTTCGATCCTGATACGATTACAGACCAGCCAGAAAGAGCGATTGTAGCCGAGATGATTCGGGAAAAGGCTCTTCATGCGCTTTCGGATGAGGTTCCGCATGGAATCGCAGTAATGGTCGACGAGATGCACGACAGAGATGATAAGCCTATCTGCGATATCTCCGCGACTATCATCTGCGAGAGGGAATCCCACAAGGGCATAATTATCGGAAAGCGTGGCAGCATGCTTAAAAAAATAGGCACGAACGCCCGCTTTGAGATTGAGCGCCTCCTTGGCTGCAAAGTAAACTTAAGGCTTTTTGTAAAAGTAAAAGAGAACTGGCGTGATTCCGAAGTACTTTTAGCTAACTACGGATTTAAAAAAGAGGATGAAGAGTAGTGGCCGATGAGAAAAATTTTCTGAAGGCAAAGGGATTCGTTCTCTCCTCGATGTCTATCGGAGAAAATGACAAGAGAATCGTTGTGCTAACAAAGGAGCTTGGGAAGACCTCAGCCTTTGTGCGTGGTGGAGCCAAGCCTAAGAGTCCGCTTCTCGCAGCGACGAATCCATTTTTTTTCGGAGATTTTGAATTCTATGCCGGGGCGAATTCGCTTACACTTAGAAGTGCAAAGCATACGGCCAGATTTGACGAGATTTTAAAAGACCTCGATGATACCTACATGGGCATGTACTTTTTAGAGGTAAGTGGATACTTCGGAAACGAGGCTGTAGACGAGAGTGAGCGGATAAATCTCCTTTATGTGGCACTTAAAGCGTTGATAAATCACCGCACGAGCAGACATCTTATCCGTCTTATTTTTGAACTAAGGACGATGATGATAAATGGAGTGTATCCGGATGTTTTTTCCTGCCACCACTGTGGAGAAAGGCTTGATGTAAACGGTGAGAATTATTTTTCACCGGCAGACTGCTTTTTCTACGACAGCTCTTGTAAGGAAAAAGCACAGGGGATGCCATTTAAGGTTTCGGCCTATGTGATGTACGCCCTTCAGTATGTGCTTTCAGCACCGGTGAATGCTATATTCTCATTTGACCTTAAAAATCAGGCCTTCGATGATTTTTCTTATATAGTAAAAAGACTCAGGTCCCGCTTTTTTGAACATACATTTAAGACGGAGCGGTTCCTTTGATAAACATAATACCTTTTTTGCTTGAAAAACAAGACAAATAGGGTATAATTGACAAAGTATGGATAAGAGAGAAAACCCGACGCCGGAACAGCTGCGACTCTACCGGCGCAGAAAGAGAATGCTTCAGAAAAGACGCAGACAGCGGCAGCGGCTTCTGCTTTTCCTGGCTGCTATAGCCATAGTTGTTGTAGTAATTGTTATAGCTGTAGCTCTTGGAGCTTTTGAAAAGAGAAGCGATGTAAATCTTCTTACGATAAAGGCCAATGGTACAGTTATCTACGAGGAGAACCAGGAGCTTAAGGACACCAGCGGCTTGAAAAAATTCGTAAAGAGTGAGATACAGTCGTACAACAATACAAATAGTGCAGAGGATGTTGTACTTGAGAGATTTGCACGTGATGGAAATCACTGTTATTTGAGGACCAGATACAAAAATCTTAAGGTCTATTCTGACTTCACAGGGTATACCGCAGAAATCTGCAAGGTTTCTGAGGCAAAAGCTTATGGATATGATACTTCAGGAGTTTCATTTAAGAAATTTTCGAGTGGAGCTTCAGGAGATTCATTTGCCAGTGCTGACGCCTTTAAGGACGAGAAGGTACTTGTTATTAAGGAATGGGGCATAGATGTAAAGGTCCCAGGTACAATTATTGCGGTCTCAGATGTCTCATACATAAAGAAAACTGATGACAGCGATACGGTAACAATCAACAAAGAGTCTGACAGCGCTGCGGCGCCGATTGCATATATCATATACAGATAGAGAGGATTTTATCATGGTAAAGAGTCTTGACACAATAGTACAGTTAGCAAAGAGCCGTGGATTCGTATATCCAGGTTCAGAGATCTATGGAGGTCTCGCAAATACCTGGGATTATGGTAATCTTGGTGTAGAGCTTAAAAATAACGTAAAGCGCGCCTGGTGGCAGAAGTTCATCCAGGAGAATCCTTACAATGTCGGTGTTGACTGCGCTATCCTTATGAACCCACAGACCTGGGTTGCATCCGGACATCTTGGCGGATTCTCAGATCCACTTATGGACTGTAAAGAGTGCCATGAGAGATTCAGAGCTGACCAGCTCATTGAGAATTTCGCACATGATAATGGAATAGAGCTCGATAGCTCTGTTGACGGTTGGACAAATGAGCAGATGGAGAACTGGATCGAGGAGCACAACGTTCCATGTCCTTCCTGCGGAAAGCACAACTTTACAGAGATAAGACAGTTCAACCTTATGTTCAAGACCTTCCAGGGTGTTACTGAGGATGCTAAAAATACCGTTTACTTACGTCCTGAGACAGCACAGGGTATCTTCGTAAACTTCAAGAATGTGGCACGTACCTCAAGAAAGAAAATCCCGTTCGGTATCGGACAGATCGGTAAATCATTTAGAAACGAGATCACACCGGGTAACTTCACATTCAGAACCCGTGAGTTCGAGCAGATGGAGCTTGAGTTCTTCTGTGAGCCTGGAACTGACCTTGACTGGTTTAATTACTGGAGAAAGTTCTGCCACAACTGGCTGCTTTCACTTGGAATTAATGACGAGCATTTAAGACTTCGTGACCACGATCCTGCTGAGCTCGCATTCTACTCAAAGGGAACTACAGATATCGAGTATACCTTCCCGTGGGGCTGGGGTGAGCTCTGGGGAATAGCTGACAGAACTGACTATGACCTTGGCCGTCATCAGGAGGTTTCAGGACAGGATCTGACATACTTCGACGATACAAAGAATGAGAAGTACCTGCCATATGTCATCGAGCCATCACTCGGTGCTGACCGTGTAGTTTTAGCCTTCCTCTGTGAGGCCTATGATGAGGAGAATATCGGAACAGAGGAGAAGCCGGATGTACGTACAGTGCTTCATTTCCATCCGGCTATCGCTCCTGTAAAGATTGGTGTACTTCCTCTTTCAAAGAAGCTTGCTGAGCCTGCACAGAAAGTATATGCAGAGCTTTCAAAGAGATATAACTGTGAGTATGACGACAGAGGTAATATTGGTAAGAGATACCGTCGTCAGGATGAGATCGGAACTCCTTTCTGCGTTACCTACGATTTCGATTCTGAGGAGGATCACTGCGTTACAGTCCGTGACCGTGATTCAATGGAGCAGGAGCGTGTAGCCATCTCAGATCTTAAGGATTACTTTGAGGAAAAGTTTGATTTCTGATCAGCAGGAGAATTTCTATGAAAAATAAAATCGGCGGTATTATCGGACTGATTCTTACAGCCGTTATTCTGGCACTGTATCTGCCTCCTCTTGTGCTCTATGGTATAATAGATATCGGAAATATCATTGGATTTGTGCTGGCTGGGCTGTCGTTTATTTTTGCAATAACACAGTTTAGGATGGCGAGCGACAGCGCGCCAAAGAGGGACTATGACAGGTCTGTCTCAGGTGGCACAAGAGGCAGGCTGCACAGGCAGTTCAACCATGACATGGGTAGAGACACTGTGCTTATCGAGCGTGGAGGCCTCGGGAATTTTACTGCTGACTCTTCGATTGGCTATGACGGGGATAAACAGTCTCATGCCTATCTTGTGACCTGGCTTGTGATCCTTGCTGTAGTTGTAGCATTCTTTGCGCAGGGCCTTGTAAGGATGTGTACCGTAAGTATAAAGGAAGCGTCAGATTCTTCAGACGCTGTTGTCTTAGGCTGCGGTGTGAGAGGCTCGAGGCCTACTATCATGATGAGACAGCGTATTGAGGCTGCCCGCCTATATCTTGCGCTAAACCCTGATGCAGACGCTGTGGTAAGCGGTGGACAGGGCGCAGGAGAGGATATCAGCGAAGCTGAGTGCATGAGGACCTATCTGACAGATTCCACGAAGACTGCTGAGGATGCGTCATATTTTTACCAGGCATGTGATATGCACGGAGTCGACAGGTCGCAGTTTGCGCAGATTCCTGTTATCGATCCGAGCCGTGTGCTGGTGGAGAATACGTCTCTAAATACTGAGCAGAATATTTCTAATTCATTAAAGGTTCTCACAGAGAACGGCAGGTACACTGATGAATTAGTTATAGTGACACAGGGTTACCATGAGTACCGTGCTATAAAAGATGCCGAGAGCGCTGGAACAGTGGCAGGCGCTTTTCCGGCTGCTATTGATTACTGGGCAGCCGCTACCTACACGACACGTGAGTGTGTCTCTATACTCTATCATACGTTTCTATGAAAAGACTATTTATAACTCTGGCGGCACTTCTACTTGCCGCCTCATTTTTTACAGATACTGCACAGGCAGCAGAAAAGCTTTCTATCGAGCAGGTGAAGCTCGCTCCACCTGATATGGACGTCTATGTCCACACCTCGGCTGATTTGAATTTTGACAGCGTAAAGCCGTCTGATATCACAGCGGACCTTGATGGGCAGTCGTATTCTGTAAAAAGTATCGAAAACGAGGGCAATTCGACCGAGGGCGTTTTCTATGCGTTCCTCTTAGACGTCTCGGCGTCTATCCCGCAGGATTCACTCGATGCTGCGGTTGACGCTATTAAAGAGATAGCAAATGACATGAATCCGGCTGATAAGCTCGCTGTTATCACCTTCGGTGACAAGGTAAACGTGATCTCCGACGGCTCAAAGCCTGTCAACAGCACACTTAAGGCTCTGAAGGGAATAAAGGCGGATGATCAGAATACCGCATTCTATTCCGCTATGGATTCACTTATCAAGGTTACGAAAAAGGCTGGTGACCTGCGTACCGTTGCCGTCGTATTCTCTGATGGTGTAGAGGATACAAAGGGCGATATGACTGAGGCCGAGCTGATTGATACCCTTAAGCAGAGCGGTGTCGCCGTATACGCGATGCAGGTCGGCAAAAATGTGACCAAAGCTACGACAAAGCATTTAAAGAAGTTCATCAAGGTTACTGGTGGTAAGGTCTTAGAGTTTAATGCCTCCAACGCGCAGAAAACTGTAAAATCTCTTGTAGGAAACCTCGATTCGGTTTATCGGCTTCAGCTTTTAGCCGATAAGGATTTCGATATTGAAAAGGATTCCAAGCTCACTGTAAAAATAAACGGTTTCGACCCACTTTCCTGGACGGTAAAAAAGAAGGCCTGGAAAGTGGCTGATGGTAATCCTGCTATCGAAAAAAGAGATATGAGTAAGGCTGATACCTCTGATAATGATTCTAAAGAAGAGGCCTCTGCCGACGCAACTGAGCCTTTCAATACCAAGAAAATCAGCAGACAGCGTAAGATTATTACCTTCGCTATTATTGGCGTAGTTGCTGTCGCTGCTGCTATTGTTGCTGTACTTTCTGTTATTCAGAGAAAGAGATCAATTGACGCTTATTACAAGAATCAGGGCCTGGACCCTCATGAGATCGAGGAGATCAAGAAGAAGATCAGACAGAAGAAATGGAGAAAATAATAAATGATTGAACTGCTTAAGGCTGCGCTTTTTGGCCTTGTAGAGGGTATCACTGAGTGGCTTCCGGTTTCGTCTACCGGTCACATGATCCTGCTTAATAACTGGGTAAAGCTTGACGTATCAGACAGCTTCTACCAGATGTTTGAGGTTGTAATCCAGCTCGGCGCTATAATGGCTGTTGTGCTTATATTCTGGAACAAGCTATGGCCTTTCTGCATTAAGAAGAGAGGAGTGCAGGTAAACGGCGTTGGGGAGATACGCTCACACGTCGCCTGGAAAAAGGGAGCCGCTGACATGTGGATAAAGATCATCGTCTGCTGCATTCCGGCCGCTGTTGTAGGCCTCCTGTTTGACGATGAGATAGATAAGCTTTTCTATCATCCGGTTCCTGTGGCTCTGGCTCTGATTGTTGTCGGTGTGATTTTTATCATTGTCGAGATGACTGCGGGTAAGAAATCACCAAAGGCAAACTCTATTGCTGAAATGAGCATGTCTATGGTTCTTTGGATTGGTATAGCACAGACTCTTGCAGCTGTTTTTCCTGGTACATCGCGTTCTGGTGCTACGATTATCGGTGCCCTGATTGTCGGCGTAAGCCGTGAGGTGGCTGCTGAGTTTACTTTCTTTCTGGCAGTGCCTGTTATGCTTGGCGCCTCTCTTCTTAAGGTCGTAAAGTATGTCCACGACGGTGTCGCAATGACCGGTCTCGAGGGCGGTATCCTCGCTGTCGGCTGCATCGTGGCTTTCGTGGTTTCTGTCATTGTAATCAGGTTCTTCATGAACTTCATAAAAAAGCATGACTTCAAGGTTTTCGGGTACTATAGAATTGTACTCGGAATCGTGGTTATAGCGGTGTCTGCTTTATAAGTTGATTTTTGCTGCCGTCCGCAGCGGCCTTCGCCGCCGCGGACGGCTGGTTTTTTATTGGAAAGGTGTATATCATGACAGTTTCACTTTGTATGATTGTAAAAAATGAGGAGAAGGTGCTTGAGAGGTGCCTGGAATCGGTGGCAGATCTCTGCGACGAGGTCGTGATTGTAGATACCGGCTCTACTGACTCTACGAAGAGTATTGCTGCAAGGTACACAAGTCATGTTTATGACTTCGAGTGGTGCGATGATTTCTCAGCGGCAAGGAATTTCGCGTTCAGCAAATGCACCTGCGACTATATATACTCAGCGGATGCTGATGAATATCTCGATGAAGATAATAGAATTCAGTTTAAGAATCTGATTTCAGCGCTTGATCCTGCTGTAGAGATCGTGCAGATGCATTATTACGAGCCAGGTATTTCAGATGTACTGAATTCCAAATCCGAGTACCGGCCGAAATTATTCAAGCGGCTCCGCGCTTTCCGGTGGATTGATCCGGTGCATGAGACTGTAGCAGCAGATCCGCTTGTTTTTGATTCTGATGTCGTGATCACACATGAGCCAGCTGAGCTTCACACTTCAAGGGATTTTTCAATTTTTGAGAAGACATACCACAGAGACGGCTGCCTGAGTAAAAGGCTCTATGCGATGTATGCCCGTGAGCTCTACAAGAATGGTACACCGTCTGAAATTAAGCGTGGCGCTGATATTTTCAGAGATGTTTTAAGTGGCGGTGAGCTGGATTGTGACCTGCTTTCGATGCTTCTTGCTGTAATGGCAAAGGATGCCAGACTTTCAAAAAATGCGCCAGGAATGCTGCTTTATACGTCAAGGCTTTTGGCGGTAGATGATCCGTGCGCTGAGGTCTGCTTCGAACTTGGTGAATTCTTTTATGAAAACGGCGAGTACAATGACGCGGCGCTCTGGTACCTAAATGCCAGCCAGCAGAGCCCTTTGATGGACGTCCACGCAGGCGGAGACGCTGCCCTCCGTGGCCTTGGCAGAAGCTATGCTCACCTCTCTGAGCAGACAGATGGCGAGGAGAGCGACAACTACCGTGACCTCGCCGAGCAGTACGAGAAGCAGGCAGATGAGTGGGAGCTGCCAGAGGAGGGTTAAGACATTTACGAGTTGGAGCTGCTTTTTACGAGTGGCAGAAGCTTTTTACGTGTGAAAATGGGAAAACCAGGAAATCACACGTAGTGAATTGGCTGTGGCTACGTGTGAAAATCGAGAAACCTGGAAATCACACGTAGTGATTTAGCTGTGGTTACGTGTGAAAAGTGAAAAATCCGGAAATCACACGTAGAGATTTGGCTGAGGCTACGTGTGAAAAGTGAAAAATCCGGAAATCACACGTAGAGATTCGAGTCGGACTACGTGTGAAAAGTGAAAAATCCGGAAATCACACGTAGAGATTTGAGTGGGACTACGTGTGAAAAGTGAGAAATCCAGAAATCACACGTAGTAATTGGTTTATGACTACGTGTGAAAAACAAGAAAATAAGAAATCACACGTAGTAATTGGTTTACGACTACGTGTGAAAAACAAGAAATCAAGGAATCACACGTAAGAATTGATGAACGCTATCCAGTCAAAAAAGAGAACCGGATGGGCGAAGTTAAAAATCTATAAAAGACAGAAACATGTGCCAGGAGAATTGCTTCCTGGCACATGTTGGTTTACAAGTAGAATTCTTTGATAATTTTATTGATAATATTCATGTCAAAATTGACATGCTCACTCTCAAATGTCAGGATAAGCTGTTTACCCTGCATAAAGCCATTCTTCTCATAGGCGTTTATTTTTTGAAGATTTTTAATGATGTAATCAGGCTTTTCCATCATCCCGAGGTGTTCGTGATAAAACACATTCCTGGTACGCTTATTAAGGACAGTGAAATCAGGATATACTGGGCCGTAACCTTTCAGATCTAGTCTGCACTCATATCTGAACGGGACGCCGGCTTCCTTTAAGGCATTGGCGATTAATAATTCGGACTTAGACCGATATCGTTCGCCATCGTTTGAAATATATTCTTCATTAATTTTGAAATCAAGGGTAGGGTAATCGGCTTCAATCCATTGCTTCGCGAAAGTATCATTATCAATGCATGGAGGCGCAATGAGTTTACGCTTTGCTTCAGGAAAAGACTTGTAGATCTCTTCCACAGGTGTTTTTGAAATGCCATCTAAAAATCTGGTTATATGCTTTAACTCATTTTCTGCACATGATAATAACTTTGAAAAATATTCCTTCGAAACAAGCTTTTCAATCAGAACCTTGTCGCTTAGATATTTGCGCTTTCCTTTACAATTATTGTAAAAATAAAACTGAGCAACGCCGTTGGAGCATGATGTCGCTACGCGCCCTTCAGGCGCTGACGCAAGCTTTTTTCTACAAAATGAAATAATTGATTCCAAAAACTTCTTTCTGGATTTTAGTGATTTGATAGTCTCCTCCCTTGTCATAGAGTTCCCCTTTCTAAAAACATTCGATAGCTGCACTTTGATGAAAAACAGATGTCGAAATTTTATCACGATTTAGTAGACACGTCAATAGTTTATTGAATTTTATATATTTTTATGAAGGCTTGATTTTTTTACTAATAATTTAAAGAAAAAATATCATAATTCTAAATGAAAGATGTTTCTGTTTTACAAAAAATATCAAAAAAATAAAAAAAGTACTTGACACACTACCCCGATTGTTATAGAATATATCTTGCGTTTGCGAGAGAAACAAAGCACAAATGCAAGAGATTAGCGAGGTGTGGCTCAGTTTGGCTAGAGCACCTGGTTTGGGACCAGGGGGTCGCAGGTTCGAATCCTGTCACCTCGATTTTGGGAAGAGTGGGAAAATTGAAGAGATGACGTGCAGGTGTAGTTCAATGGTAGAACACCAGCCTTCCAAGCTGGATACGTGAGTTCGATTCTCATCACCTGCTTTTTATATGTGTCTGTAGCTCAGTTGGATAGAGCAACGGCCTTCTAAGCCGTGGGTCGGGGGTTCGAATCCCTTCAGGCACATTTGTGGTGGGTATAGCGCAGCTGGTTAGCGCGCCAGATTGTGGCTCTGGAGGCCAAGGGTTCGAATCCCTTTATCCACCCTGGCGGAAACGCACCGCTTTTTTATATCAGTTGGATTCGTTGGGCTATCGCCAAGCGGTAAGGCACAGGATTTTGATTCCTGCATTCGCCGGTTCGAATCCGGCTGGCCCAGATTTTTAATCCAGTGATGTTAAATCACTGATAAGGGGTATTAGCTCAGTTGGTAGAGCACTTGACTTTTAATCAAGTTGTCGGGGGTTCAAATCCCCCATGCCTCAGTATTTTGTGAAGTCTCTGAAAGCCTTTAGAATAAAGGATTCAGGGATTTTTTTTCTTGAAAAAATAAACGCCCACAGGAATTTTCCCTGCAGGCGTTTTATTTTTACAGCATGATTATGAAAAGCTTTAGTTCTTCCCCTTAATAACCGGTGAAATCCTCTTGTAGATAAGGAAAGTTATCAGCACGTCTATCATACCCTTTACAAAGGTGAAAGGCATATTGAAGCAGCAGATGGACTGCTCGACGGAGTGCATTGAAGGGATGATGGCCTGGTAAGCGGCAAGGATCGCATCTTTCGGCATGAACTTGTAATAAACAGGATATACGAGAAAGATGTTCGATGGAATGCTTACAAGCGCCATGATGATGGCACCGGCGAAGGATGCGATTACGGCACCCTTTTTAGTTTTGTTGAATTTGTAGATGAATCCGGCGACGGCAACGAAAACAGCGCCAAGGATGAAGTTTGAGAGCTCACCGACACCGCCGGATGAAGAGAGAGGCAGGTGGAGCAGATTTTTGATAAGCTCAATCAGGATTCCGTAGAGAGGCCCCATTGCAAAGGAACCTATCAGTGCCGGAAGATCTGAGAAATCGAACTTGATGAAGACCGGCATGATGAAAGGAACCGGAAGCTCGATAAGCTGAAGAACAAAGGCGCAGGCAGATAAAACACCGGTAACAGCGATAAATCTTACCCGCCTTCTGGTAGAACTGCCAGTAGATGAATTGGAAAATGACATAAAAAACTCCTTTTAATTATAGGGGTGTTTCATGAATGTATAACTGAATAATAGGATTTTTTGAAGAAGGCCAAGTCTGGAGATTATACTCATACATATTCCAGAAATGGCCCTTT
>ONBW01000086.1 GCA_900316165.1 uncultured Lachnospiraceae bacterium
ACGGTCCTGTGTATAGTCCCATGCGATGGTCTTGCTGGCATAGTAGACCTTGTACTGGTCGCTGTAGTTCTCGTAATTACGAATATCGTCGCCAAGTTCTTTAATGTAAGCTTTCGCATAAGAGAGCGTTGTGTTGGCGCCGACAAGGAACTTATAGTGCTGCTTATATTAAGTAAGTCAAAAAGAAAAGAACTTTAGAAAATATGTAATTTATACTTGACATTTAGTTACGAACTTTGTATTATATGCTTGTAAGATATATCTAACACACAGTAAATCGACAAAGGCAATAAGACGACAGGAGGAAAATAAAATGTTAGTCAAAGTTTTGGAAATGATAATTTTCATTATGTTACTGGTCGCAGTATGGAGGATGAGCAGAGGAAAAGAGCAGACAAAATTTAATTATGATGAGAGACAGAAGGAGATTATTGCAAATGGGCATAAGTATGGATTCTACACAGCCATTATCGGGAATGTGGTCGGGTTTGTAATTCTTGATAAGTTCACGAACATGCCTGTGGCCGCGGATTTCATAATGTGTTGTGTCATATTTACAGCACTGGCAGTTGATGTGCTATACAGTATAGCAAAAGGGGCATATTACGGGATCAGGAACAACTGGAAATATAATTCTCTCCTTATGATAATTCTTGGTGTGTTTTTAGAGATAGGAAACATCTCTCTCTTTTTGAAAGACGGTCTTATAGATGGTAGACTGAATTGGGAATATATTGGTTTTCCTAGTGGCATCTTTGTTCTGCTTGCAGGTATCGCTTCTGTAATAAAGGGACTCAGGAGCAGTAAGGAGGATGCAGAATGAAAAATCTCAGGATGAAATCCGCCCGAGCACTTAAGGATTATTCCCAGCAGGAGCTTGCAGACAAGGTTGGCGTATCGAGGCAGACAATAAATGCAATAGAAAAAGGAGATTATAACCCTACTATAAATCTATGCATAAGTATCTGCAAGGCGCTGGACAAAACGCTTGATGAGCTGTTCTGGGAAGATGATGATAAATGATTATCAGGAGCCCTTCGGGGCTCTGTTTTTTTGCCTGTATTTCTGATAGAATAGTTTTCATATGGAGGTGTAAGATATGGGCAGTGTTGAAAAACTCTATGATGGTCTGAAGACCGCATTTGTCGATGGGACGTGGAATTCGAATCTGGCATACAGACCGGAATTTTTATCCAATGATTACGAAAACGGACAGAAGGTTCTTGTCTCGATTGAGAAGGAACTCTTAAGCTGTGAAGAATTTTTTATCAGTGTGGCTTTTATTACTGATGGCGGAGTGGAGTCTCTTATCGGAGTACTAGACGAGCTTAAGAAAAAGGGTACTCCTGGAAAAATCCTGACCACGGATTATGATACTTTTACACAGCCGAAAGCGCTAAGACGATTACTGGATCTGTCAAATATTGAACTTCGTATGTACAGAACCGGGAAAGGTGATGGCTTTCATACAAAGGGATATATATTTGAGAGGAGCGGACTATACAGGATCATCATAGGTAGTTCGAATCTGACGTCTGCTGCACTTACAGCGAATAAAGAGTGGAATGTGAAGACAGTTTCGACCGGAGACGGAGAACTGCTGAGGAGGATAAAGGATGAATGGAATCAGCTCTGGAATTCAGATAGTACTGTGCTGACTGCAGATTATATCGATGAGTATGAGACCAGATACAGACTTATAGAGGAACAGAGAAAAACAGCTGCCGGACAGATAATCACCAGCATTGAAGACTACAGGCTTGAGCCGAATGCTATGCAGGCCAGGTTTGTACAGAGCCTGAATGAAATAAGGGCGAAAGGAGAGAAGAAGGCACTGCTGATTTCTGCTACGGGTACAGGAAAGACATATGCATCAGCTTTTGCTATGCGTGATGAGAAGCAGAGGAAAGTGCTGTTTCTTATACATCGTGAACAGATTGCCAGAGCTGCACTCGAGAGCTATCAACGAGTACTTGGCAGGGACATAAGCTCCGGAATAGTCTCCGGTAGTGAAAAAGATTTTGACGCGGACTATATTTTTGCAACTGTACAGACGATGTCGAAGGATGATATACTGGAGCATTTTTCCAGAGATAGATTTCAGACGATAATAATAGATGAGGTACACCACGCGGCAGCGGGAAGCTATCAGAAGATAATAGATTATTTCAATCCGGACTTTCTGCTTGGTATGACAGCTACACCAGAAAGAACTGACGGGTATGATATCTATTCTGATTTTGACCACAATATAGCTTATGAGATCAGGCTTCAGCAGGCACTTGAGGAAAATCTTCTGTGTCCGTTTCATTATTTCGGAGTGACTGATATTGAGATAGACGGGAAAATATCGGATGATACTCAGGAAGACAGAAATCTGTCACCAGAGGATTTTCAGTATCTGACGAGTGATGAGAGGGTAAATTATGTTCTGGAAAAAGCTGATCTTTATGGGTTCAGTGGACCGAGAGTCAAGGGTGTGATCTTTGTCAGCAGGAAAGAAATCGGACGTGAACTCTCAGTGAAGATGAATCAGAAGGGAAAACGTACGGTATTCTTATCAGGAGAGGATAGTCAGGAAAGACGAGAAGAGTGTATCGAGAGGCTGGTATCTGATACGATACCTCAAGAGAGCCGGCTCGATTATATCATCACGGTTGATATTTTCAATGAAGGCGTTGATATTCCTGAGATCAATCAGGTCATAATGATGCGTCCGACAGAGAGTCCTGTCATATTTGTACAGCAGCTGGGAAGAGGACTTCGTAAGGCAAAAGATAAGGATTATGTGGTGATCATTGATTTCATCGGGAACTATGCGAATAACTACATGATCCCTATTGCTCTGTCAGGTGACAGGTCATATAACAAGGATCATATGCGCAGGTTTGTGGACGGGGGCAGCAGGCTGATTCCGGGTACATCCACCATTTATATAGATGAGATATCGAGAAAGAGGATTTTCGAGTCTATAGATACCGCCAGGACAAATGATACGGCAATGCTTCGTGAGGCATATGCGAAGCTAAAGGACAGACTTGGCAGAATTCCTGAACCGGATGATTTTGAAAAATACGGTACTGTGGATATCAGCAAGTATTTTGATAAGTTCGGCTCATACTATAATTTCCTTGTAAAATATGAAAAGGATTATCATGGGAATCTGACAAAGGCCGAGCAGCAGCTGATCACTTTTATCTCACAGAAGCTTACCAAGGGGAAGCGACCTGAGGAGCTTATGATAATAAGAGATATACTCGATGGAAGTGAAACCGATTTCAGATTATCAGTTTACAAAGATAAGATATATAGCAGGCTTGGGCACAGAGAAAGTACAGAGGCACTTCTGTCTGCCGTCAGAAACCTGACAAACAGGTTTGCTAAGGATTCGGAGAGATCAAAGTACAGTGACTGTGTATTTCTGGAAAGTGATGGTAACGGCGGATATAAGGTCTCAGATGAATTAAGAGGTATGATGAGGGATCCTGATTTCAATAGACAGGTGAAACAGCTTACTGATATTGGCATCAGAAATTACAGAAAGAATTACAGTCATCCATATAAAGACACAAATCTGTCTCTATATCAGAAATATACGTATGAAGATGTGTGCCTTCTGTTGAACTGGGAGAAGAATATGAATGCCCAGAATCTCGGCGGATATTTTTATGACAAAGTGACAAAGCAGCTTCCGGTATTTATCAATTATGAGAAGTCAGATGATGCGATTGCATATGAGGACAGATTTATTTCGCCGGAGAATCTGATAGCTCTCTCGAAGCATCCGAGAAAGATAGATTCGTCGGATGCTGACCATTTTTACAAGAGAACTCCTGAAGATAAGGACAATAGGATATATCTATTCATCAGGAAGAATAAAGACGATAATGAGGCGAAGGAATTCTATTTTCTTGGAGAGATTGAGGCTGAGGGAGAGCCGGCTCCGGTGAAAATGAGCTTTAATGTCACAGATAAGGATGGTAATGTTACCGGGACTAAGCAGGATGATGCGTTCGAGATCAGTTATCATCTGGATGTGCCTGTGAGAGAAGATATCTACGATTATATAGTGAGTTGAGGTTATTATGAAGACATTACATGTGGTATGTGCAGTAATCAGAAAAGATGATAAGATTTTTGCAACCCAGCGTGGTTATGGTGAGTTCAAAGACGGTTGGGAATTTCCAGGAGGAAAAATAGAATCCGGTGAGACACCGCAGCAGGCTTTGAAGAGGGAAATCCACGAGGAACTGGACACGGAGATAAATGTAGGAGATCAGATAGAAACGGTCGAGTACGACTATCCGGAATTTCATCTGTCAATGCAGTGCTACTGGTGCAATGTTCTCTCAGGAAAGCTTACACTTCTCGAAGCAGAGGATGCCAGATGGCTTACTAAGGACACGATAGAAAGCGTGGACTGGCTGCCAGCAGATAAGGAGCTCGTACAGAAAATAAAGGAAAGTATGTAAGCTATTGAACGAGGATACAGTCCCTTGAGCTGATAGCCCTTGCACTTACCCAATAACGGCAGGACTTGTGGTGACAATTTCCATAATCAGAGACAAGGACACGATAGATCTGTTGGCGTAAAGGTGATGTAGAAAAGGGCTCTTGAATGTGATATTCTAATCCTGATACAGACAAATATGAATTTATCAGAAAATGAGGAATAGTTGAAATGGAGGCGCTATAATAACATGAAGATTGAAGGAAACCAGAAAGAACTGGATGCAATGGTAGAATTTCATAAGGGAAACCGTGTCGAGGGACTGAGACTGCAAGAAGAATTTGCAGCGGAATTTCGTAAGGAG
>ONBW01000091.1 GCA_900316165.1 uncultured Lachnospiraceae bacterium
AGGCGGAACGAAGGAAGTTGGGACGAGATCCCGGTAGACATGGGAGGTGCGCTGCCATAGCGGAACGGGGCTTACACAAGGCCATTTCAGAACGCTGATCAAAGACGTTCTGATCAGTGTACCCTAAATACGCTATTTCCGTACCAGATACTCAGGAATGTCCACCAATCCCGGCTCATCCTTATTTTGAGGAACTATGAGAAGCCTTGTAAACTCAAGCAAAAAATGCTTGACAATATAGGGAGCTTCCTGTATAATACAAATCTAAGAAATTCCTAGGAAGGAAGGTTGAACCAAAAAATACCTCAATGTAAATAATCCTTCAAGTAGTAGTAGAACAAGTTACTTCAATGGTGATTCTTCAAATACTAAGTTTTATATCCGTATACAGGGGAGCATCTTGCAGCAGTATACTGGAATGGATGGCTTTACAGTTTATGGGTCGAAGATGATAGTACAATATAGATAAGGGGAATAAATGCTGACGTCTCAGATATTAGAGAGTACTTTAGAAAATCATACAAGAAATACATTCTTAATGTCACCAGATTGGTCGATTATACCGAGCAAATGTGTTGATAGAAGAAATGACACAATAATGCTAGATAATATAAAAAGATTAGCTTTTGAACAGCTCCATACACAGGATACAGAGAAATTGAAACTGATTGATGAACGGAAAATTAGACTTCAGGCAGAATATATTTCTGATGTATCGCCAAATAGGAAGTTGATTTATAAAGAGACGCAGAAATTGATAAGAAAACAGGGATTATCAGAAAAAAACTGGTCAGCAGGAAAGAACACATTACTTTATTATTTGAGTAAAAATGGAGATTCAAAATCAGATAAGTACATAGCGCAGAAGCATTTTCCGATAATGGATGGTTCTTACGTGACCTTTCCAGCTTTGACCACTGGTGGTTACGGAGTTAATGTCTTTTCTCTGGGCAAAAGTATACTTTCAAATATTGGAGATGGATGGACTTATGAATTAACTCCTGAAGAATGGTATAAGAAACAGGAATTTAATAAATTGTACAGCGATGCATTACAATTAGGATTAAATAATGATTGTGTCGGCAGTGCTTCAATAGATGGAATTATATATGCACATGAAAAGTTTGATGTACTAACATAATTAGAAAAAAAAGATTGAGATACAGGCTTCTATGGATTCCATAGGAGCCTTATTTTTGCCTGAAAGTCCAGATGAACCCGGATACCGCTCAAAAAAATTTTTTAAGACATTGACAGGACATCAAAGGCAGCCAGGTACTTCTCAAAGCACCGATCTTCTGATAACATAGATTCTGGCAGAAAAAGCGCTTATTGATTGCCTTAACAACAGCGGAGGAGGAACTGCTTATGGGCTTTAAATCGGAGAGTGATGATACATGTGCCAGCCTGGCACTGACTGAAAACAGATTTCTTGATGAGTATTTCAGGAAGGATTCAAGAGGGAAGATCACGATGCTTCTTTCTGAGTTCTATGCAATTCCTGAGAAACTGCAGGGTTCAAGGGACATTCTGAGGATGGATGTCATATGTGAGCGGGATTACCAGCGGAGCAGGATGGATGATGGTGTGCGGGTGCAGACTTCACATCTTTCTGACACGACAGGGAATGAAGCAATCCATAATGTCATGCTCGAAGAAGCTATTCTTTCAGGTGATATAGGAAAAGTTGTAAGGGACATAGAATCTGGGAAAATTTTTCAGTACCGTCTGAGACAGATTGAATCGCTGAAGAATGACTTTGCGTTTGTGCAGGGATTCATCAGAATGCTTCCGACTAGAGACAGACTGCTGCTTGAAGAATACCACAGATGCTGTGGTGACAGGCATCAGATAGAAGAACTGGCAGATAACTATGAACTGCAGTTGCATTCACTCTATGTCAGAATCGGGCGCATCCGTCTGAAGATTACAGACATGGCATTACCGGGCTTTGACAGAAGATATGGAGGAAATGCCGCTTGAACAGATGCATGGGCTATCTGCTCTCTATAATCGGAGCAGACAGCAGGAAAAAGAAAAAAGATATCAGATATGTCAGGTACAGAGAAGGTTCACAGATGTACAGGATGACGTTTCCAGGCTTCCTAAGGCTTGCCTGGGAAGCTGGAGCAGTCTGTGAGACCGAAAACAGACCCGATGTAGTAGACCTGGAGATACTTGATGCTCATATACTGATGAAGCAGAAAGAATCACAGGGATCTATCTGATAGTATGATGTGGCCGCAGTCTGGGAGGGTGCGGTCACGATTATTTATGGGTAATGACATTGATCTGATAGTTAATTGATAGTCTGGCAGATTTCCTGTATGCAGAGATCGATGAACTTGTGGACCTTAAGAGCGAGATAAGACATATTGTAGATGCTGTAGAAAATCCGGAGCTTAGATTTATACTTGAAGAGAGATATCTCTGTTTCTGTTCGTGGGAGAAAATTGCAGCTGATATGGATTATGGAATTGATAATGTTTTTAAGCTGCATAGGAAGGCACTTGAAACTATTAGATTACCATTATAGTTTGTAGATGGACCATGATTATTGTAAAAAAGTCATGATTGTGCTATATTATCTTAAAGAATATTTCCAACAGGGAGGAAAAAACATGAGAAAAAAATTTATTAAAGTAACCGCTGTAATGCTTGCAGTATTCTTACTGATTCCTAGCATAAGTATTACCGCATCGGCAAAAACCAAGAAAGTCTTATATAGTAAATCTAAGACGAGTTTTACTTTGAAGGCAGGAAAATCTAAATCTTTAAAGATTACGTATAAGCAGAATGGTAATGTGTATTGGAAATCTTCTAAAAAAGGGATTGTTAGTTGTACATGGAGTGATTTTAAGGGTGATAATACATCGCTGAAAGTTAAGGCGTTAAAGGCTGGTTCAACTGTTCTAACAGTATCAGCTGACACAACGAAGCAGAAGATTAAATTTAAGATAAAAGTTACAGGCTCCAGTAATGATGTAGAGTATATATCAGATCGAGAGGTTCAATATAGTGATGATGACAAAGAGCAGTGGGTGTTTTTTGGCTTGATGAATGATTCAGAGGAGCGTGTAGCAGCATCAGGTACGGCAAGCATTAGCATAACAAATGAAGATGGTGAAAATGTTTTTGATAAAGATATTTCTTTCTCAAAAGATGATTTTTCTACATGGACCTCAACTTTGGAGGGTAACAGATATCTTTGTTGCATAAAAATTCCTGATAGTGATATTACACCAGGAAAGTCTGATGAGGGATCATTGACAATCGGTGTCACTCTTGATGATGGTTCAGAGTTTGCATCTAAGAAGCTATCTGTCGATAACCTACCTGTAAAGAAAGCAAGCAGTTATGTAACGATAGAATTGCCTAGTGATATCACAAAGACTCGTTACGATGACTCATATCGGGCTTCTGCCTATACTTTTTCATCTTTAACGTATGATGTCGAAGCATCCTATGATGGAACTTATAAAGCAACGGTGCATTTTAAAGGGAAGAAGACATATGATTCAAGAGGAAATAATATGAGCAGATCGCTTAGTATTCCTTGGAAGTTATATGATTCAGATGGAGTTGTTGTTGATTCTGGTACAGCATTTACTCCGGATGTAGCTGTTGGAGATGCTTTCTCAGAAGATGAAGTCATATATGATTTAAAGTCTGGTACATATAAACTTGTTATTGCAGATGTATCTATATAAACTTTGCAGTAAATTACAGAGACATACAGTCGCCTCTTGTGATAATATTAAAATATCACTTAATGAAAATAGCCTTGTGGAATTATCCACAGGGCTTTTATTATGCAAAGATTTCTGTATGGATAAAAGACAGCATGGGTTTTCTCCTCCTTTCGGGCCAGTAGATCGGCTGGCTTTTTCGTGATTTTTACCATGCTGTCCTTTATCTATGCAGATGTAGTGGAGATGATGTATGCCTAGGAAACCGAAACGGCCATGCCGATATCCGGGATGTGCACGTCTGACTGATGGCGTGTATAGTCAGAATACAGGCTTTGAAGCAACCTTTATAGTAAATGCAATGAAAATACTTCTATCATGATCAGCGATATAAATTTTTGTTATATGGAGACCAGACATGAGTGAGAAGAAGGAAAATAATTCTGGAAAAGCGGCTGTCAGCGGCGCTGATAAGGTCAGCGCAGAGATCGCTATTGTCGATGAACAGACTATCCGGGATAAGATATATGTAGTCAGAGGCGTTCAGGTTATGCTGGATTTTGATCTTGCTGAGATCTATGGATATACTACGAAAGCATTCAATCAGCAGGTGAGGAATAATATACAGAAATTTGATGACGATTTTCGGTTTCAGTTGACCAGGGAAGAAATTGATGAATTATCGAGGTTAAAAAATTTGACCTCGATACAGACAAAGGGTGTTAAGGGTGGTAGAGCATATCTTCCCTGGGCCTTCACGGAGTCAGGTATTTATATGCTTATGACTGT
>ONBW01000103.1 GCA_900316165.1 uncultured Lachnospiraceae bacterium
TGACTTGGTTCAAACGGAAAGTACCAAATCTGAGGCAATCCACCTTGACGTGGGTTGCCATTATTAATGCCTCAGACTTGGAACTTTCCTAAGTTATTCCTGACAGCTACAGAGAGGGAGCCTTAGCCCTTGGTTCCGGGAAATGGCATATGGTCCGCACCGTAGTTTTACCATGCGCTATGGACGGAATCGTAACAGGTATCATTCTTTCAATCGGACGTATCGTAGGTGAGTCGGCTGCGCTTCTCTATACAGCAGGTCTTGCAAATGTCATACTTAACCCATTGCAGAGTATTAAGCCGGGTAATGCCGGAGCAACGCTTACAGTTTCTCTTTACATCTACGCGAAAGAGAGAGGTGAATTCGGCGTTGCGTTCGCAATCGCTGTAATCCTTCTCCTGATTACGTTCACTATAAATATTGCTGCAAAGTTATTAGCCCACAAGCTTAAACGCTGACAGATATGAGGAAAAATATATGACAACTGTAATAGAAACCGAAGATCTTAATCTGTGGTATGGCAAGCACCATGCCCTGATGAACATCAACATCGCAATTCCTGAGAAACAGATTACAGCACTTATCGGGCCTTCTGGCTGTGGTAAGTCTACATTCCTTCGTACACTAAACAGAATGAACGATCTGATCGAGGACGTAAAAATAGACGGGAAAGTCACACTGGAGGGAGAGAGTATAAACGACATGGACGTTAACGTCTTAAGGAGCCGTGTCGGAATGGTTTTCCAGAAGGCGAACCCATTTCCGATGAGCGTCTATGACAATATCGCATACGGACCGAGGATCCTCGGTGTACATAAGAAAAAGGATCTCGACAAAATAGTTGAGACTTCACTTAAACAGGCCGCTATCTGGGACGAGTGCAAAGGAAGACTCAAGACGTCAGCTCTCGGCATGAGCGGCGGTCAGCAGCAGCGTCTCTGCATAGCAAGGACGCTTGCAGTAAAGCCCGAGGTACTTCTTCTCGATGAGTCTACTTCAGCTCTTGATCCTGTGTCTACTTCCAAAATTGAGGACCTTCTGCTTGAACTTAAAAAGAAGTACACGATCATTATGGTTACGCATAACATGCAGCAGGCTGCACGTATAGCGGATAAAACCGCATTTTTCCTGTTGGGCGAGCTCATAGAATACGACGATACCGAGAAGATATTCTCACATCCTTCAGATAAGAGAACTGAGGATTACATAACTGGCAGATTCGGTTGATGGTGTATCCTGCCTTTCTATAAAATGAGACAGATGCATCACAGAAAGGTTTTACTCCAGATGAGAGATAAATACAACGAGGAACTTAAAGAACTCAATGCTGCTCTGGTGGAAATGGGCAAGATGTGTAAGGAAGCGATTTCAAAGGATGTCGATGCCCTTGCAGACACAAAGTCCGATGATATCGACCAGATCAGGATTCTTTATGAAAAAATAATAAAGCAGAGGGAAGAAATAGAAAACCTCTGTTACAGTCTTGTCTTAAGACAGCAGCCGGTTGCTTCTGACTTAAGAAATATCTCGTCAGCAACAAGGGTGATCGTGGATATGGAGCGTATTGGCGTCAATGCGCTTGATATCGCTGAGATCATTCCTTATGTGGCTGATTCACCGCTCAAGACTCAGGTACCTATCCTCATGATGGCTGACGCGGCTTCATACATGGTTTCTAAGAGCGTTGAGGCCTTTGTAGATAAGGATATAGAGCTTGCTGACAGTGTGATAGCATATGATGATACAGTCGATGATCTCTTTGATGAGGTCAAGTCCTCGATCATAGAGTCCATCCGCGATGGAAAGAAAAAAGACGGCTCAGCCGCTATCGATATCGTGATGATCGCGAAATATTTCGAGCGTATGGGTGACCATGCCGAGAACATTGCGAAGCTCGTACACTATTCACTTAACGAGTAATTCTTCAAATACAGCATTTTCTTTCTCTCCCCACCTGCTTTCATGTCGGCAGGTGGGGAGTTTTTTGTTGTTTTTTAGAGCCTTAAATGATATCATTTTACATATGCAGTTTCTTGGAAAAATAAACGACCTCCGCCTCGTTATCGGCGGGAGCGGCAGTGGCAAGAGCGACTTCGCGGAGGAGTTGTTAAAAGACTCTGATAAAAAGATTTACCTGGCCACGATGCCGCATTCGCCCTCGAATGAGGAGAGGATAAAACGGCACGTAAGGCGTAGGGCTTCTAAGGGCTTTATTACTATCGAGAAGACAAAACACTTCAGTGAACTTGAACTTTCTGAAGGCTGTGATATCCTGCTCGAGGACCTGCCGAATCTTCTGGCAAACGAGATGTTCTTAAGTGACGGCTCTGTGTATGTGGATGCTTATCAGAGAGTATTAGAGGACCTGGAATTTCTGATAGCTCACAGCAGAAAGCTTGTTATCGTATCAGATGATATTTTTGAATCAGGACTTGATTACGATTCACTTACAGAAAAGTACATGCAGATACTTGGGAGGCTGCATGCATTTCTGGCGCAGCAGGGAAAGGTTTCGGAGATAATAGCGGGGATAGAGTGCCCATAGACTTTTGACATTGGTGGATCAGGTTCTAAAGTTAATTGCAGAAATTAACCAAAACCGAGTGTTTAATTGTTGGATTGTGGGCGGAAAAAATATTAATATTTTTGAGGCTTCATCAGTTTGTGTGGGTAAGTAGTAGACTCAGCTACACACCCTATCCTTGTTCTGCTTGACTGCCAACTAGCTGGTTGGATGCTCTGTG
>ONBW01000007.1 GCA_900316165.1 uncultured Lachnospiraceae bacterium
TTTGTCAACTATACATTACGCGAAATCGATGACCTTTTCAATTGTAATTTATGGTAGGTGGAGGCTATTTCCTACCCACACATGTGCACGAAGCCTCTATTTAAGGCCTTTTTTATAGAGCTCGTCGAGCTTGTTATTACTCCAGGCTCTGTTGTGAAGGTTCGTCAGAATATCAGTATATGCCAGTCTCTTTAAAGCCTCTTCATTGGCCTGTTCGATGAAGAAATCATTTAACATGGTCAGATAAGAATAGCCAGTGATAATTATGTAGCAGATAGCGGTAATCGGGATAAAGGAATAATTTAACACTCGACTGTCTACTGTCATGATTCTCTGCGCATGATAACGGATAATATCAGCTGCAAGACCGACGATCACCACTATAAGTCCGGCATTCATTATCCGATATACCGTGCGTTTTTCATTATCATCAGACTTCGTACCATAAATCACCAGGAAACCACAGCCAACCGTCACGAGCTGAAAGATGGAATACAGATGAACAATGTTTACTGTATTAAAATACTCCATTATAAAGGCAAAAATATAAAAAGCCGAATAAATGGCAATCCCTGCAGCAGTACAGATTTTTTTCTTTATAGATGAGCCTACGCCTCTGATACTGATGGTAAGCCCCATGAATGGCAGGACAGCAAAAAACAGGCTTAAATGCTCTATCCTTGTATTTGTTGAGAAATCCAGTGAATAGAGTTCAATAGCTCCACCCCGGCATAGCGCCCACATACCTACTAAAAATGACAGCAATCCCAGAGAAAAGCAGATGTTCCATTTCCTTCTGGAAAAGAAAAGCACAATTGAGGTTATAAGAAGAATAAGCCCCGTCATAAATAGAAAAATACCAACCAGATTAGTATAAATATCACTGGTCATGTAACTGGCAGAAATCTGTCTGGCCGGAATCAGAGTAAACAATGGAAGCTTATTAAATGCATCATTATATCCAGGATAGAGCGCTACCCGGCACAGCTTACCCGCTGCGCTCTCCGGTATGCTTACCATGTGAACAGCATCGCCAGGTGTTACCTGAGTATTATCCTTTCCTCCCATATAGGAATAGATGCACTCACCATCTACATAAACTCTGACATATGAATACTCTGCTCTGAAAGAAAGAATCATTCCTCCACCGATTGTATCAGGCAGACGGTTGTCGAGCAGTACTGCTTCACCCTTCTTTATTCTTCCAGATATTCGATATCTGTAAAGGTCTACATTCTGAGAAACGCTGTCTCTAAAAGACATATCCCACCCCTGATTAAATGGGATATTGTCCTTTTTGACAAAACTGTTTACTGCCGAAACAAATATGAATACGCCTGCAACTGCTATAGCTATAAAAATGAAAAACCTAAGTCGGAAGGTTTTTGAAACATCGTTTTCTTTCATAAACTCCTCCCTTTCTTTGACTCAAATTTCATCTCATACATCTTCCTGTCTGCAATACTGTAGATTAACTCTCCAGTGGCTTTTTCATTTTCATCAGAATAAGCATAGCCATAGGCTGCGTCGATAATAACTCCATCTGGTGAGCTGCCCTCCTCTTTTGATTCCAGTTTCTTCATTTGAGATAATTTCTCCTGAACTGTCTTTTCATCTGGTGCTTTCTGATATGCAACCATGAATTCATCTCCACCCATTCTGCAGATACCTGTCGCATCCGAAAATACTTCAGTAAGAATACCCGCAAAGCTCTTCAGATACTGATCACCTGTGGCATGACCAAATCTGTCATTTGTCCTCTTTAAGAAATTAAGGTCAAAGTTAATTACCAGATATCTCTGTCCATTCGCTCCAAGCTGACTTAACATCTGTTCTCCCTTTGTTCTGTTTAACAGCCCTGTCAGATCATCCTTATAAGCCAGATTCTGCAGCCGCTTTCTTTGAGTTTTATCAATCCGTTTCATATAGATGCCAACGATATAGGCAATCAGGAAAAAGATCGTCATTGAAAGAAGCGCTAAAGGCATGATCATATTATCAAAGATACCTGGTGCATAGTCATGCCGCTTTATCAGATAATAGTATAGGATATATACTACTCCCAGAATCGCTGCGCCATAAATGCCCATCTCAAAAATTTTTTCAGATAACGACGCTTTCTTCCATCTGAGAATCGATACTGTCACCATTACCACAGCATCTAAGGACAGAAGCACATGGAATACCGGCAGCAGAAAATCGATATTCGCAAGACCTGTTTTCTGTGAAATGATAGCTGCCACAAGGACTGCAGCATTTGCTATCATGGATGCAAAAATAAACACCTTAACCGCGTATGATATTTTTTTTAGAAATCTGAATGCAAGTGCCAGAAGCGGAACAGCAAAGATATAGAGCGAGAAATATTCAATCATGCTGTCCATTTTAATATCTTGAGATAAGAACTCTATTGCTTTAAGGGCACACATGCTCCATAATCCGCCGAACATGGAGAACAGTCCCAAAAGGCAGAGGTCTAAGAAGCCCCTGTCCACAATAGCCATAGATAGAGAGATGATAGTAAGAATTGCACCGGCCATTACCAGGAATACAGTAATGAATGTGCCCGGGCCTCTGTCTCTGGCGAACTGTTCCATCGCGTGACTTGACGGAGTCGCAAGCACTTCAGGAAGGCTCTGGATAGCATCGTCCTGTGTCGCCATCTCCATAATCTTTAAGGTCTTTCCATAACAGTTCTGAGGAAGCTGAATAAAATGATAACCACTGCCAAGAAATGATCCTGTTTTGCTATAGCCTTTATCATATCCATAGAAATAGAGCAGTCTGTCTCTGCCGTCTAATCCTATGACACTTACTCTGATAGATGAAAGCCTGGAATAAACTCGAATTGTTACCCTGTCATCATCCAATGCAGATGAACTGAAATCAATTCTACGCTCCATCGTAATGACATCGTTTCTTTTGAAATCCAGATCAGTGAACCTCTTGTCATACCTGGATACATCGTGATACTGCTTCCCCTGGAAACTAATATCCCATCCATCTGAAAGATCATCTACTGGGAACTCCCCACTCTTAGATGAAAAAAAAGCAAAAAGACTTATGACAAGGGCTATAGAAAAAGCAAAAAGAACTACAGCCCAAATGATTTTATACCATTTATTGCCTATAGTAATTGTCTTATTATTCATATAAATAACTCCCAAAAACCCGCCTTTGCTTTTATTATTTTAGCACAGACGGGTATTTTTGGAAAGTCTTAGTGTTCGATTATTGCAAAAGTAAAATCACATTTTACTGCCAGTTTTTCACCGACATAGGCTCTGCCCTCGGCGATGCCTATATTTTTCTTAAGATTAGTAAGCTCACACTCAATCCGCAGTACATCTCCAGGTCTTACAGGGGTGCGGAACCTTGCATTTTTTATTCCACCGAACATTGGAACTGAATTTTTGAATTCATCGGCTGTCATCACTGCACAGGCACCGCACTGAGCTATGGCTTCAAGTGAGAGCACCCCAGGAAATACCGGATATCCTGGAAAGTGTCCTGCGAAAACCGGGTCATTTCTGCTCATAAGCTTTTCGCCTATGGCCCACTTGAGTGGTTCATAGTCAAGTATTTTATCGACCATAAGCATAGGCTGCCTGTGAGGCAGGATTTTCTCTATATCGTCACAGGTCAGGATGTTTGGATTTTCTCTGACAGTTAATCTTTCCATCTGATCACAGCTTTCTGAACAGAATGCAGGCATTGTGTCCGCCAAAGCCAAGTGAATCACTCATTGCCTCCTTCACATCTGCTTTGATACCGTTCTTTGGCACATAGTCGAGGTCACACTCAGGGTCGTTTACCTCTAGGTTGGCTGTAGGAGGAATGAAGCCTTCCTCGATTGTCTTTGCGGTAAAGACACCCTCTACACCGCCGGCACCACCTAAGAGGTGACCGGTCATGGATTTAGTTGAAGAGATTTTAAGTTTTGACGCGTGATCGCCAAAGACCGCGTGAACAGCCTTTGTCTCAGTCGTATCGTTAAGGTGGGTTGAGGTACCGTGAGCGTTGATATAATCCACATCCTCTGGCTTAACTCCTGCATCCTCAAGGCAGAGCTTAAATACATCGGCTGCTCCCTCTCCTGAAGGATCCGGGGAGGTGATGTGGTAGGCATCGCTGTTTGCGCCGTAGCCTGCAATTTCACAGTAGATGTGGGCTCCGCGGGCCTTGGCATGCTCATACTCCTCAAGGACTAAAAGTCCGCAGCCTTCACCCATTACGAAGCCGCTTCTTTCCGCGTCAAACGGGATTGAAGCTCTGTTTGGATCCTCTGCCTTTGTGAGAGCCCCCATATTTGAGAAGCCGCCCATGGCAAGAGGTGTGATGCAGCTTTCAGTTCCGCCGCAGATCATCATATCCTCATAACCGTCCCTTACACGGTGGAAGGCATCACCTATCGCAAGAGTTCCGCCTGCGCATGCAGCTACAGGACAGGTAGACATGCCCTTGAGGCCGTATCTGATAGACACCTGGCCTGCTGCCATATTCGCGATAGACATCGGGATAAAGAAAGGTGATACTCTCTCAAAGCCATTCTCCATACCTCTGACATGCTGCTCCTCGATAGTAGTAAGTCCACCGATACCACTTGAGATATCTGTTCCAAAACGCTTTGCATCTATTTCTGATGAAAGATTTCCTTCCTCATCTAAAACACCGGCATCCTTTAATGCCTCATCAGCAGCTGCCATCGCGTACTGGGTGAAGATGTCCATATGACGGGCGTCCCTTTTTTTCATGTATTTGAGCGGATCGAATTCCTTGACCTCACCGACTACCTTCACAGAAAAATCAGGCACAGAAAATCTGGTTATAGGACCGATACCGACCTTGCCATTTTTTACATTCTCGAAGCTCTCCTCGACTGAAAGTCCGCACGGATTTACAGTTCCAAGTCCCGTAACGACTACTCTTCTTTTATCCATTACATTCCTCCATCGGCTTCAATTACTGAGCCTGTGATATATGATGCCTTCTCGCTCGCGAGAAATGAAGCTATATATGCGATTTCCTCCGGATGTCCCATCCTCTTCATAGGTATCTGAGCTAAAAGCGCTTCCTTAGCCTTATCTGAAAGCGCTGCTGTCATCTCTGTTTCAACCATTCCCGGCGCGATACAGTTAACTGTTACATTTCTCGAAGCGACCTCTTTAGCCAGTGACTTTGAAAATCCAATGATTCCAGCCTTTGATGCGGCATAATTCGTCTGTCCGGCGTTTCCGTAGATGCCGCTAACACTTGATAAATTAATGATGCGCCCCCATCTGCGCTTCGTCATGCCTCTAAGCACGGCACGGCTCATCAGGTAAACGCTCCTAAGGTTTGCTGCGATGACAGCGTCGAAGCTCTCAGGCTTCATCATAAGCAGCAGGCCATCTCTTGTGATACCTGCGTTATTTATAAGAACATCAATATCTCCTGCCTGCTCTATTACAGAATTCACACCCTCTTCAGTCGAAAGGTCGCCAGAAACCAAGACCGGCTCTTTCGAGAGTCTCTCCTTGAGGTCGTTTAATTTTTCAATATTCTTATGACAGTGGAGCACCAGCTCATAGCCATCGCGGTCGAACTCCTCAGCCATAGCGCTTCCTATTCCGCCGCTCGCCCCTGTGATCAAAACTCTTTTCATAAGCTCTCTATATCCTCTACTGTGTTAATGGTCTTTACTGTGTAATCGCTGATTCCAAGCGGCTTCGCACATTTTTTCACGAAGCCTGAAAGTGTCTTTCCTGGTCCTATCTCGATGAAGTTATCATACCCTGCCTTAAGAAGTGAAGTCAGGCTCTTCTCGAGTCTTACCGGGTTCTGGACCTGTCTTACGAGGAGGTCTACGATTTTATCCTTCTGATCAGTCATAGGAGTTACACCGCCGTCATCACCTGTCGCGTTGAAAAGTACCGGGCAGCGGAGAGGCTTTATCTCTGCGCCTGGAAGGTACTCAGCCAGCGCATCTCCGGCGCTTTTCATATAAGGAGTGTGGAACGGTCCGCTCACATGGAGAGGCATAACGCGTCTTGCACCTGCTTCCTTTGCAAGCTCTCCAGCCTCATCGACCTTGTCCTTCTCGCCTGAGATAACTATCTGTCCAGGGCAGTTATAGTTCGTCGGGTAGCAGCCGGCCTGTCTGCAGACAGCCTCAAGCTTTTCTGCCTCAAGTCCTAAGACTGCTGACATTCCCCAGGTTCCGCCCTCGCCTGCTTTTCTCATTGCCTCTCCTCTGAAAGCCACGGCCTTAAGTGCACTCTCGACAGAAAAAGCAGAAGCTCCGTAAAGAGCCGAATACTCACCGAGAGAAAGTCCAAGAGTCACATCCGGATAGATATGCTTTTCTCCAAGAAGCATTGTAACTCCGATTGCAAAGGCAACCAGGGCCGGCTGGGTGTTCTCAGTACGTGTCAGGGCATCGTCCTTATTTTCAAAAATAATACTTTTAAGTCCCGGCTTTACTCTGTCAGCTGCATCATAGATTGCAGCAAATGACGGATATTTTTCGTAGAGATCTCTTCCCATCCCTGTGGTCTGGGCTCCCTGTCCTGCATATAAAAAAGCCGTCTTCATGCGTTCTCCTTTCCGAGGCAGATGTCCTCTATAATCTCTCTGAGAGGCCTTATCTCTTTCACCTGGCCGGCCGATTGTCCTGCCATAAGACTTCCTGTCTTTGTATCTCCCTCAAAAACTGCACGGCGGAGACTTCCAAGTGTAAACTTCTCAAGTTCCTCCATCGAAGCTCCGGCCTTTTCGCTCTTTATGTACTCGCGGGTCATTCTATTCTTTAGTACTCTTACAGGGGTTCCACCGATTCGTCCGGTAACCACTGCGTCAGTGCCCTTTGCCTTGATTAGTGCCTCCTTATAGTTCTCGTGAATCGGGCACTCTTCTGAGGCAAGGAGCGCCGTTCCTACCTGAACTCCGCAGGCTCCCAAATCCTTTGCCGCAAGAAACTGCCTGTGGTCTGCTATACCGCCTGCTGCTACAACCGGAATGCTTACCACGTCACATACCTGCGGGACTAAGGTCATAGTTGCCATCTCTCCGATATGGCCGCCGCTCTCGCTTCCCTCTGCAATGACCGCGTCAGCTCCGCTCCTCTCCATAAGTATTGCAAGCGTTGGAGCTGCTACAACAGGGAATACCTTTATTCCGGCTTCCTTCCATTTTTTCATGAAGCGGGCCGGGTTGCCTGCTCCTGTGGTAACAAATGGCACCTTCATCTCAGCAACCAGATCTGCGATCTGGTCTATCTCCGGATGCATAAGCATCAGGTTTACGCCAAACGGCTTATCTGTAAGGTTCCTGGCTTTTTCTATCTCTTCTTTGATGCGCTCGCATGAGAAGCCACCCGAGGCGATAAGTCCGAGTCCACCGGCATTTGAAACTGCCGCAGCAAACTCACCTGTAGCAATATTTGCCATGCCTCCCTGTATCAGCGGGAATTCTGTTCCTGTTAAATCTCTTAAGTCCATAATTTTCCCTTTCACTGTCTGCTTCTGTATTCCGCGATCACGCTTCCCCAGGTAAGTCCGCTGCCAAAGCCTGTCAGGAGCAGTCTCTGCCCGGATTTAAGTATGCCCTTTTCCTCCATCTCTGCGAGGCAGATAAAAATAGATGCTCCTGAAGTATTTCCGATATGGTCGACATTGCAGTAGAATT
Organism: uncultured Lachnospiraceae bacterium; assembly: GCA_900316165.1. GTDB lineage: Bacteria > Bacillota > Clostridia > Lachnospirales > Lachnospiraceae > Weimeria. Next base: position 7,666 of record ONBW01000007.1, read on the forward strand.
TTTCTGCATCAAGCTTCATCGATTTCACGACGTGATCAATGATTCTCTTGTTTGCCTGATGGCAGATGAAAAAATCAATGTCATCCGTGGACAGACCTGCTTTTTTAAGTGTCTCATTTATACAGTACGGAACTATCCGAACTGCGAAGCGGAACACCTCTTTCCCGTCCATCCTGATGTATGACGGCTGATGTGCTGCGTCCGGAGTGTTTAAAGATCTCGAATTCTTTGCCCCAAAGCAGTTAATAGCAAGCGAGCTTTCGGCTCCAAGTACGGAGGCGCAGCTTCCTTCTTTTATGGTCATAACGACCGATCCCGCTCCGTCTCCGAACAGGATATTTGTCGTCCTGTCATCTGGATCTAAGAGCTTCGAGAGCTCTTCTACTCCGGTGACTATAGCATAAGGTTTTTCGTTATCCTGATTTGCCACTAAATAGGCTCTCGCCATCTCCAGCGCATATGCAGCTCCACTGCAGGCTGCATTCACATCCAGATATGGGATGTCTTTTGGTAACCCCAACACCTCCTGCATCTGGGACGCAACTGACGGGGTGGAATAATCTCCGGAAAGAGTAGCGACAAGAACAAGACCTATTTTTTCAAGAGAGATGCCTGAATTCTCAAGTGCCTGTCTGGCCGCTCTTATCGCAAGGACATTCGCGCTCTCATCCTCTCCTGTAAACTTTCGTTCCTTAATTCCTGTCCGCTTTTCAATCCACTCGTTGCTCGTCTCTTCTATCTGTGCCAGGTCATCATTTGTGACTGTTCTCGAAGGAAGAGCGAGGCCAGTGGAAATGATATCTATTGAATACATAATTAAATTCTTCTGAACTTTCTATGACGGTCTGCTACGAGCTGGGAAGCGGACATTTTTTCAAGTTCCTTTAAGTTCTTAAAGATAGCCTTGTCCAATGCATCATAGACTGTTACAGGATCAAATGAGGCTCCACCGAGCGGCTCATCTATGACTTCGTCAGCCATTTTATTCTGATACAGGTCGTCTGCTGTCAGATGCATAAGAGAGCAGGCCTCCGTCTTTCTCGAAGTATCCTTGAAAAGTATGCTGCAGAAGCCCTCTGGTGAAAGCACTGAATAGACTGCGTACTTAAGCATCAGAAGTCTGTTTGCTACTGAAAGTGCAAGAGCTCCGCCGCTGTTTCCCTCTCCGGTAACTACTGAAATCACCGGAACCGTCAGATGGCTCATCATCGCAAGTGACCTGGCTATCGCTTCACCCTGTCCATGAGCCTCAGCTTCCATACCAGGATAGGCTCCCGGAGTATCGATAAAGGTGATAATCGGGCGGTGAAACTTCTCAGCTTCCTTAAACATCCTCATCGCCTTGCGGTATCCTTCAGGGGACGGCATTCCGAAACGGCAGGCGACATTCTCTTCAACTGTTCTGCCTTTTCTGTGGCCTAAGACGGTTACAGGGATTTTATGGAAAAGTGCGATCCCGCCATAGATGGCTGCGTCCTCGTCACAGAGGTGGTCGCCTCTCTGCTCGAAAAAGTCAGTAAACAGAGCGTCAATAAAGTCTGTGATATGAGGTCTGTCAGCAAGACGGGCAATATGTACGTGATCCTCTGGCGTAAGGTCACGGCACTGCTCTAAAAGGTCACTTCTTAATTTCTTTAAGTGTTCTATTTCCTCTTCGTTCTCATAGTATTTGTCATCTACTGTGATACCGTTAAGAGACTCCTGCTCATTTTTAAGAGCCTCTATTTTTTTATCAATCTTTGCAGTCTGATCTAGGATTTTATCTACCATGGAGCACCTCCTGTGATCTTAAATCCATGGAGCATCAGAAGCTTTGTAAGTGTCTTTTTAAGCTCTGCTCTCGGGACGATTTCGTCTACAAAGCCGTGCTGATACAGATACTCAGCTCTCTGGAAGCCCTTTGGAAGCTTCTTTCCGATAGTCTGCTCTATGACACGAGGTCCGGCAAATCCGATAAGCGCTCCCGGTTCTGCAAGGGTGATGTCTCCAAGAGTAGCAAATGAGGCTGTAACACCGCCAGTAGTCGGATGTGTCAGGACTGAGATGTAGAGGCCGCCCTTTCTCGAAAACTCTTCAACCGCGTCAGCTGTCTTAGCCATCTGCCAGAGTGAGAACATACCTTCCTGCATCCTCGCTCCGCCAGATGCTGAAAAAATAATCAGCGGGAGCTTATGCTTTTCAGCGTATTCAATGGCTCTCGTGATTCTTTCACCAGCGGCCTGGCTCATCGAACCCATGAAAAATCTGCTGTCGAGGACTACCGCAACGGAAGTGACTCCTGAAATCTTTCCGACGGCTGCTACAGCTGTCTCGTTCAGATGTGTCTTTTCCTTTGCATCCTTTAGCTTTTCCTTGTAGCCCGGGAATGAAAGCGGATCATCAGAGGTAATTCCTCTGTTCATCAGCTTGAAGCTGTCCTTGTCAAAAATAAGGGAGAACCTGTACTGAGCAGTTATATTTTTATACTTTCCGCAGACGGGGCACACATAGAAGTGGCTCTCCCACTGGCTCTTTCTGGACCTTCTGTGGCAGCCCTTGCACATAATAAATTCATCTGCTTCATTGTATTCTTCTACTGTCATTATTATTTGAACTTCTCTATAGCTTTCATGATGTCATCAACTGTTACAAGGCTCGGAATCTCCTCGTCAGGGATCTTCACACCACACTCATCCTCGATAGCCATCTGGATCTCAACTACTGAGAGTGAGTCAGCATCAAGGTCATCTACGAGCTTTGTGTCTGGCTTTACGTCCGCCTTATCTACGTCGAGCTGGTCTGCAATGATGTCCTGTAATTTTTCAAAATCCATGATAATCTCCTTTTCTGTGAAAAATAAATGCATGTTGGAAACTAGTTCTAATGTTTTAAAATAAATATCTTTTAATTAAAACATCTGAAGTATAATCTATAGGCCAAAAAAAGTCAAGGAGATTTTAAGTAAAAAATCTTTTGCATTTTTTAAGTTTCAATGATACAATAGTTTCAAAGTTTTTATTTTTTAAGTGGAGGGACTATGTTAGAAGAAGTATTGCATAACGTATATAGCAAGCTCCGCCTGCATTTTTACACACAGGTCTATTCTAAGTTCGAAAATCGTGAAGCTACCCTGACTACCGTCGAGACATTCTCGATGGAAGCCATAACTACACTGAATCATCCTACAGTAGCTCAGTTTGCAAATGCCATGAACATTTCAGCACCTAATGCTGCTTACAGGGTTGCAAGCCTTATTAAAAAAGGCTACCTGAAGAAGATTCAGAGCAAGAAGGATCTTCGAACCTACTATCTGGAGCCTACAACGAAGTATGAAAAATACAATCAGATAAATGAGGCATACATAAAGGTTGTCGCCAATCGTGTCAAAGAGCGTTTTTCCGAAAAGGACTACAACAAGTTTACGGAAATGCTTGATATAATTGACAAAGAACTGATGCCTGATGTCGATTTTATTACAAAAGGGAGTAAGTACAATGACAGCACAGAAGAAAGAAGAAAAGACAATTAGTACAAAGCAGAACAGCTCTGCGAATTCAAGGAAGCGCGACAGGATAGGCGTTATTTTTTATGGTGCGGCAAACACTGATTTTTTCAAGGCTGTTCGCAGGGGATTAGAGCTTGAGGCTTCCGCTGTTGATGCAAAGCCAGAGCTCATGATTGAATATGCAGACATGAATCCAATCGAGCAGGTCAAGGTCATCGATCAGATGGTAAAGAGTGGTATCAAGGGACTTATCATCTCGCCTCTTGACGATCCAATGGTAACCGATACGATCAAAAAGATTTCAGAGGATGGTCTTCCTGTCGTTACCGTTCACACAGATATACCTGATTCAGGCAGACTTGCCTACGTAGGCACAGATCCATACAAGGCCGGTCAGGTTGCTGCGGCACAGATGAGCAGGGTTTGTGAGGATGGAACTGAGATTGGAATAGTTACCGGCTCGAGACAGATCAGGGTTCACGAGGAGCGCATCAGAGGCTTCAGGGACTATATCAAGGCCTCAGATAAGCACTTAACCATCTCCTCTATCGGTGAGAACAGGGATGAGGACTACAAGTCATACGAGCTTGTCCAGAAGATGATGTCAGATAACCCGGGCATTTCTGCGTTTTTCTTTGCTACTACCGGTGGTGTATACGGTGGATGCAAGGGTATTTTTACAATGACGACACGACTGAAGTTTAAGGTGATCACCTTAGGTGTCTTCGATGCCACCAGAGAGTTCATGAAAAAAGGACTCATAGACTGTGCAGTCTATCAGAGTCCTATGGATCAGGGTATTGATGCTATGCATATCCTGACTGAAAAGCTTTATAATGGACGCGACCCAGAGAAAGAAATCAACTACGAGGAGCTTTCGATAAAGACTCATGAATGTCTTTATCTATAAGCCCTCTGCGACCTGATCCATCAGGTCTAAGACATCTTCTCTTCCCTGTCCTGTCACAGATGAGAATGGAAGTATTATTGTATCTGAAGGAGCATTGGTGTTTTCACTGATGCTCTTTTTTATTATGCTTAAGTTTTTCTGAAGCTGACTGCGTTTTATTTTATCAGCTTTTGTAGCTATGACGACAGTCTCGATCTCTAAACAGGCGAGATAGTCTATCATCTGGAGGTCCTGCTTCGTAGGCTCATGCCTTATATCAACGAGCAGAAAGACAGCTCTGAGCTGCTCTGAGGTAGTCAGGTAATTCTCTATCATCCTGCCCCACTTCTCTGCTGTCTCCCTTGATATCTTCGCATAGCCGTATCCTGGGAGATCTACAAGGTAGAGCTCTTCGTTGATATTATAGTAGTTTATCGTCTGTGTCTTGCCGGGAGAGGATGATGTACGTGCTAATGAGCTTCGCTGCATCAGACAATTAATCAGAGAAGATTTTCCCGCATTAGAACGACCGGCGAACGCCACCTCAGGGTGAGCGTTCGCCGGTAATTCACTCGTTATTCCACAGACGGTCTCTAATTCGACCGACTTGATTTTCATGCACTTTCCTTTGCTTTCTTCTTGTCCTCAATGGATATAACTTTGTCTTCCTTGCGGCTTTCAAGAATCAGGTGCTTGTCTACGATCTCTTTTGTGATCACAAGCTCATCAACATCCTCTGAAGGCACATCATACATGTAGTCCATCATAACGGTCTCCATGATGGCACGGAGTCCTCTGGCACCAGTCTTTCTCTCAAGAGATTTCTTTGCAATCTCTCTGATGGCGTCATCTTCGAATGTAAGCTTTACATTATCGAGTGCAAACAGTGCCTGATACTGTTTTACAAGAGCGTTCTTTGGCTCTGTAAGTATACGCACCAGATCGTCCTCTGTAAGGAGATCCAGGGAAACATCGATAGGTACACGTCCAATAAACTCAGGAATGAGTCCGTACTTGATAAAATCCTGAGGCAGTGCAAGCTTTAAAAGTTCACTCTCTGACTTATCGACATTTGCAGTATCTGATGAAGTCTCTGCAAAACCGATACGTCTCGTGTCAAGTCTGGACTCAATGATCTTATCTAAGCCCTCAAATGCTCCTCCACAGATGAAAAGTATATTCGTCGTGTTAATTCGGAGAAGCTCCTGCTGAGGATGCTTTCTTCCGCCCTGTGGCGGAACTGAAGCCTCAGTTCCCTCAAGGATCTTAAGGAGTGCCTGCTGGACGCCTTCTCCCGATACATCACGGGTTATAGATACGTTCTCACTCTTCTTGGTAATCTTATCAATCTCGTCGATGTAGACAATGCCCAGCTCAGCTCTCGGGATATTATAATCTGCAGCCTGAATAAGCTTTAAGAGGATATTCTCGACATCCTCTCCGACATACCCCGCCTCAGTAAGTGTCGTAGCGTCTGCTATAGCAAACGGCACTCCTAGTATACGTGCTAAAGTCTGAGCCAAAAGAGTTTTTCCTGAACCTGTTGGTCCAAGCATTAAGACATTGCTCTTCTGAAGCTCTACATCTGAATCTTTACCATTGAGAATTCTCTTGTAATGATTGTAAACTGCAACAGATAGGACTTTCTTGGCCTCTTCCTGTCCAATGACATACTCATCCAGAAAAGCCTTTAATTGTCTGGGGGTCTGCAGGTTTACATCAAGAGTATCCGATACATCGTGTGTTTTGAATGGAGATTCATCTGTTCCAAGCTCTTCATCTATTATCTCATTGCAGATATCCACACACTCATCACAGATATAAGCACCGTTAGGTCCTTCGATCAGCTTCCTGACTTCGGACGCCTTGCGGCCGCAGAATGAGCAGCGAACAGGTTCATCTAATCTTCTGGGCATGTGTTACCTCCTTAAAAAATATCAAGCCTCACGGTTAGTAATGACCTTATCTATAAGGCCGTATTCGAGCGCCTCTTCAGCTGAAAGATAGTGGTCACGATCTGTATCAGCTGTAATCTGCTCTATGGATTTTCCTGTGTTCTGCGCAAGAATCTCGTTTAATCTCTTCTTTGTCTTGATGATGCTCTCAGCAGCGATCTCAATCTCTGTAGCCTGACCCTTGGCTCCACCTGATGGCTGATGGATCATGATCTCTGAATTAGGAAGAGCCATTCTCTTGCCCTTTGCTCCACCAGCAAGAAGGAATGCTCCCATAGATGCTGCAAGTCCTACGCAGATAGTTGATACGTCGCACTTGATATACTGCATCGTGTCATAAATGGCAAATCCTGCGGTAACCATTCCTCCTGGTGAATTGATATAGAGATGGATATCCTTATTTGGATCCTGTGACTCAAGGAAAAGGAGCTCTGCAACAATAACTGAAGCAGTAGCCTCGTTTACCTCTTCTCCTAGTATAATGATCCTGTCTTTTAAAAGTCTCGAATAGATGTCATAGCTTCTCTCTCCTCTAGAGGTCTGCTCGATGACGTAAGGTACTAATGCCATTCTTTAGTCCTCCTTATCTGAATCCTCGTCTTTCTTCGTCTTTCTCTTTGCTCTCTCTTTTGCGTTATCCATTACAAAATCGATGGCCTTTTCCATCTTGATCTGCTCCTTAAAGGTATCGAGCTCATCGTCCTGGATATTCTTCTTTAAGTCCTCTTCCTTCATGCCATACTGCTTAGCCATGTCAGCGATTCTCTTATCGATATCCTCGTCTGTGGCTTCAAGCTTCTGCTCCTCAGCAATCTTCTCGAGGCAGAGTGAAGTCTTGATTCTCTTTATGGCCTCAGGTCTTGTGTTCTCACGGAATTTCTCGATTGTCTGTCCTGAATACTGAAGGAACTGCTGGAATGAAAGTCCGCTCTGTGCAAGGTTTCTGGAGTAGTCATTGATGATATTATTTACCTGAGTATCTACCATAGCGTCAGGGATATCGATCTTTGCCTTCTCGATGATCTTTGTCAGGGCTTCATCCTCTTTGGTGCGCTTTGCTTCGTTCTCTTTTCTGACTTCGAGCTGCTTCTTTACATCAGCCTTATACTCATCAACTGTCTCAAAATCAGTAGTATCTGATACGTACTCATCATCAAGTGTAGGAAGCTCCTCAGTCTTAACCTCATGGAGCTTTACAGCAAATACTGCTGCCTTTCCTGCAAGGCTCTTCTCATGGTAGTTCTCAGGGAAAGTAACATTTACATCGAACTCATCTCCAGCCTTATGACCTACGATCTGATCCTCGAAATTATCGATAAATGAATGTGAGCCAAGCTCAAGTGTATAGTTCTCAGCCTTTCCACCATCGAAATGCTCACCGTCTACAGAGCCGTCAAAATCGATAACGACCTTGTCTCCGTTCTCAGCTGCTCCGTCCTTTGTGACTGTACGGGCGTTTCTCTTAAGCTGAGCCTCGATATCCTTCTCTACCTCTTCATCTGTAACTGAGGTATCAATCTTTGTAACTGTGATTCCCTCATACTTGTCAAGTGTTACATCAGGCTTTGTAGCTACTTCTGCTGTAAAAATGAAGTCCTTGCCCTTTTCGATCTGAGTGATATCAATCTTTGGTGCTGATACGATATCAAGTCCGGACTCATCATAAGCCTTAGGATATTCCTGTGACACAAGGATATTTGCTGCATCCTCATAGAATACGTCATCGCCATAGATCTTCTCTACGACCTGCATAGGTACGTGTCCCTTACGGAAGCCTCTGATTGAGATTCTGGACTTCTGTCTCTCGTAGGCTTTCTTTAATGCCTTGTCAAGCTCTGCTGCCGGCACCTCTACGGTAATCTTTGACATATACTTTGTGTCTAAGTTTTCTACCTTTACGCTCATTTGTGTTTTTTCCTCCTAAATATCCGGGCCTGTAGCGAAAAAGACAGTAAGCCCGTGCAATCAGTAAAGAATTATAACACACAGGCCTCTTGTTTGCAAGAAAAAACTCCCCGGCCGCTTTCGCGGCCAGAGAGCCTGTATTTAAATACCTGTTAGATATTAGTTCTCGTGGTTGATTGCTGCCTGTGCTGCTGCAAGACGAGCGATAGGTACACGGAATGGTGAGCATGATACATAGTCAAGACCAATCTCATCGCAGAACTCGATAGAAGATGGATCTCCGCCATGCTCTCCGCAGATACCGCAGTGAAGCTCTGGGCGAACCTTCTTACCATTGTCAACAGCAAACTTCATGAGCTTACCAACACCGTCTGTATCAAGACGAGCGAATGGATCTGACTCGAAGATCTTGTTCTCATAGTAAGAATCAAGGAACTTACCAGCATCATCACGTGAGAAACCGAATGTCATCTGAGTAAGGTCGTTAGTACCGAAGCAGAAGAACTCAGCGTCCTTTGCAATCTCATCAGCTGTAAGAGCAGCTCTAGGGATCTCGATCATAGTACCAACTTCATACTTCATATCGGAACCTGCTTCAGCGATAAGCTTGTCAGCTGTCTCTGTAACAGTCTTCTTAACGAACTTAAGCTCCTTCTCCTCGCAAACGAGCGGGATCATAATCTCAGGAACCATATTCCAATCCGGATGAGCCTTCTTTACAGCAAGAGCTGCCTTGATAACAGCTGTTGTCTGCATCTCAGCGATCTCAGGATAAGTAACAGCAAGACGGCATCCTCTGTGACCCATCATAGGGTTGAATTCCTTTAAGCCAGCGATGATGTCCTTGATCTGCTGAACTGTCTTGCCCTGAGTCTTAGCAAGCTTCTCGATGTCTTCCTCAGTCTGTGGAACGAACTCATGAAGAGGTGGATCCAGGAATCTGATAGTAACAGGATCGCCTTCCATAGCCTCATAGAGCTGCTTGAAGTCGTCTTCCTGATACGGCTCGATCTTTGCTAATGCTTTCTTTCTCTCCTCAACTGTATCTGAGCAGATCATCTCACGGAATGCATCGATTCTGTTTCCGCTGAAGAACATGTGCTCTGTACGGCAGAGACCAATACCCTGAGCACCAAGCTCACGAGCTTTCTTTGCATCACGTGGAGTATCAGCGTTTGTACGAACCTGAAGTCTTCTATACTTATCAGCCCAGCCCATAACACGAGCGAAGTCGCCGGCAACTGAAGCTTCCTTGGTAGCTACATCACCCTGATAGATGTTTCCTGTAGAACCATCAAGTGAGATATAGTCTCCCTCATGGAATGTGATTCCATCAAGAGTGAACTCCTTCTTCTCCTCGTCGATATTTGTGATATCTGAGCATCCAGATACACAGCAGGTTCCCATACCACGGGCAACAACGGCTGCGTGAGATGTCATACCACCACGAACTGTAAGGATACCCTGAGCTGCGCTCATACCTTCGATATCCTCTGGTGAAGTCTCAAGACGAACAAGGATAACTCTCTCACCCTTACCGCCTTTACCTAAAGCCTTAGCGTCCTCAGCGGTAAATACGACTTTACCAGCTGCAGCACCAGGAGATGCTGGAAGAGCTGTACCGATCTTCTTAGCTGCCTTAAGAGCTGCTGGATCGAATACTGGGTGAAGAAGCTGATCGAGACTCTTTGCATCGATACGTGTAACAGCTGTCTTCTCATCGATCTGTCCCTCATCTACGAGGTCGCAGGCGATCTTTATAGCAGCCTGAGCTGTTCTCTTACCATTACGTGTCTGAAGGAAGTAAAGCTTTCCTTCCTCGATTGTGAACTCCATATCCTGCATATCATGGAAGTGGTTCTCAAGACCAGTAGCAAGCTCCATGAACTGCTTATATACATCTGGCATAGCCTGCTCAAGAGTGCTGATAGGCTGCGGTGTACGAACACCGGCAACAACGTCCTCACCCTGTGCATTGAGGAGGTACTCACCGAAGATTCCCTTCTCACCAGTAGCCGGGTCACGGGTGAATGCAACACCAGTACCTGATGTGTTACCCTTATTACCGAATACCATGGTCTGAACGTTTACAGCTGTTCCCCAGTCGCCAGGGATATCATTCATACGACGATATACGATAGCACGTGGGTTATCCCATGAACGGAATACTGCGAGGATGGCTCCCATAAGCTGATCCTGTGGATCCTGTGGGAAGTCCTTTCCAAGAGCATCCTTGTAGATCTTCTTGAATCTCTTTACGAGCTCCTTAAGGTCATCTACATCCATCTCTACATCATACTTGATGCCCTTCTTAGCCTTAACGTCGTCGATTTCCTTCTCGAAGAGAGACTTGGAAACCTCCATAACAACGTCTGAATACATCTGGATGAAACGACGATATGAATCGTAAGCAAATCTTGGGTTTCCAGTCTTCTTAGCGAAGCCCTCAACTGCTACATCGTTAAGTCCAAGGTTAAGGATGGTGTCCATCATACCAGGCATTGATGCACGGGCACCAGAACGAACTGATACAAGAAGCGGATCCTCCGGATCTCCGAATTTCTTTCCGTTTACTTCCTCGAGCCACTTAAGGTTCTCCTCGATCTGATCGGTGATTTCCTTTGTAAGGCCCTTTCCGTTATTGTAGTACTCTGTACATGCTTCTGTTGTGATCGTGAAGCCGTGTGGAATTGGCATATGCAGGTAATGAGTCATCTCAGCAAGGTTACAACCTTTTCCGCCGAGAAGATTACGCATGTCTGCACCGCCTTCTTCAAACTTGTAGACCCACTTCTTTGCCATTTTATTTCCTCCTATAAAAATAGTGTTCATTTGCGGGTGCACCCTTTAAAGGGTCCGGGCGCACCCTTTAAAATTATAACACAAGATTATCATTATGCAAGCAGAAAATAGCCTGCTTTTCTTGCAGAATACGTTTATTTTTTAAAGATCAGACTTTAAAAATAGCCATAGCGTCATTCAGTTCATTCAGATGCTTCTCGAGCTCTGTGATCATCTCACGTGACTGGTTAACCTCTGATTCGATCTCAGCTGCCATGCTTGATGTCTCCTCTGTCGAAGCGGCGTTATCAGTGGCATCATCGTTAAGTGACTTGATGTTACCCTTGATATGGTCTCTTTCTTCAAGCATTGTATGGATATTGTCTGAGATTCTTTCTACAGACCTGCTGCAGTTGTCAAGAGAATCTTCGAGCTTGTCGAACATATCCTTTGTCTTTGAGAAGGCATCGACCTGCTCCTGTGAAACGCTCTGCATCCTTTTCATGATCTCAACCTGCTGTTCTGAGTTCTTTACGAGCTCTTCAACAATTGAGTTGATAGTCTTTGCTGATTCATCCGACTGGCTTGCAAGGTTTCCGATCTCCTCAGCTACGACTGCAAAGCCTCTTCCGGCCTCACCAGCTCTGGCTGCCTCAATTGAAGCGTTGAGTGAAAGCAGGTTTGTCTGTGAAGCAATATCTGAAATAAGGTTTGCAGCATCCGCGATCTTCGATACAGAATCCGATGTCTGCTGCGTCTGCTTCGACATCGTCTGAATATCGTCCATTGTAGCCTGGTTCTTTGTTACAAGCTCCTGAAGAGTATCCTTTGACTGTTTGGAATAATCCATCATCTCTGATGCATTCTGGTCAAGTACTGTTACATTCTGTGAAGAATCGTCTATGCTTCCTGAAAGCGTCTCTATTCCGTTTACCGCGTCTGAAGCAGCCTTGGCCTGATCTGTATTGTTCTCAGCTATGTCATTGATAGCCTTTGATACATTTGTAATCGCGTCAGACATGCTGACAAAGGTATTTGAGAATTCATCAATCGAACTCTTAAGTGAAGTGCACGATGCTGATGCTTTGGAGATCATATCCTCCATGTTCTGCTGGGCGGTATTAAGACCACGTCCGGTATCTCCGAATTCGTTCTTAGATGTAACCTCTATGCTCTCTGTCAGATCTCCCTTTGCCATTCTTTCAGCAAATCTCTGAATCTTAAGGAGCGGCGCTACTGTCTTCTCACCTAAAGCATAAGAGATAAAGGCACTTACAACGATACTTGCTACCATAACACAGAAGGTTATTATCTCAAGTCTTACATTCATGGCATTTAAGGTTTTCTCAGTAGATGCCATCTCCTTATTCATATCATCAGTATAGTTACCGGTTGAAAGCATCCAGCCCCAAGGTTCAAAGAGCTGTGAATATGCAAGCTTTGGTGCAACCGTCTTTCCATCAGCCTTGGTGAAGTAGAACTCGTTGAATCCACCTTTTTTGGAAGAGGTACATGATTTTCTGATCATCTGGATTATCATGTTGCCCTTCTTATCCTCAAGGTCCTTACGATTCTTTCCTTCCTGATCAGTAAGGATAGGATGCATTACAAGGTTATAGTCGAGATCATCGATCCAGAAGTATCCGCTCTGATCATCTCTGTATCTGAAGTTTCTGATGTCTTCAGCGGCTCTCTTCTTTGCTTCCTCTTCTGTCATCTCACCGCTCTTATACTTATCGTATTCCATCTGTACCCTTTTTGTTTTACTGATCCATTTCCCTTTTTACTCATTACAATATCCTCCTTTTCTTTTTATGCATTCGCACAAGATATATTATAAAACTTTTATGAAACAAAAAAAAGACCTGTTTGTCAAAAACAAGTCTTTTTAGATTTAAAATTTTTTTCAAATCACTGTGATACTTCTTCGCCCTTGATCATGTTCATAATCAGGTCTACGCAGCCATCGATTCCGTAGCTGGCGCTGTTGAGGCAGAGGTCATAGTTGTTTGCATCGCCCCACTTAAGGCCACTGTAGTAATTGTAATATTTGGCATGAATACTGTCATCAACGCGCAGGAGCTTTTTTGCCGTCCTCGCGTCACAGTTGTGGATGGCCTGAACTCTCTTTATCCTTGACTCCAGAGGAGCTGTGATAAAAATACTTATATGAGGGATACGGTTGCTCGTGAGTATCCTGTCCGCGGCTCGGCCTACGATAACGAAATCCTGCTTTTTTGACAGCTCGATAAGGATTTCACTCATTCTAAAGAAAGAAGCGTCACGACGATTCAATCCATGATATCTGTTTCTTAAGTGTAAGAACCTGCCGATCCCAGAATGAAATCTCCCTGCAATGAGCTCCTCATCTACATTCGGAAGCTCAGTTCTAGGAATTTTTGAGGTAGCGTCATTAAGATCCTCAGTAATCTCAAGCGTTCTTATCATTTTTGCAATGATCTTTGAATCCAGGTAATCGATGTTAAGCTTCTCAGCCAGATTAAGTCCAACATGACTTCCACCTGATGCGGCGGAACGGCTGATACAGATTATCAGATGCTTGTCAGACATTCTGTTCTTAAGAGATAGTGAATTCAGGTTTGCAATGATAGGATCGAGGATTTTGGTAGGTCCACCGTTTTTATCTATGAAATCATGGAAAGCCTTAACTGTATTATCATATTCTGTAAGGACCTCATCGCGCTTGATCGGGTCCTCAATCGTATGCGCCATGTTACCGATCAGAGCGAGCTGCTGGTGCAGCTTGAATCTTACCTCAGGGGTCTCCATACAATTTACGATTTCCTCGATACCAGCGTCACGGTCATCTGAAAATACGTGTCCTAAAGCAGAACCAGAAGCCTTGTAAGCCTCATGGTCTATATTGTAAATTCTTTTGGCAAGCTCGATGGCTTCGTTTTTATTTTTATCATTATCTGACATAATTCCACCACCTTTCCTTTATATGAAGAAGATAAGCGCATCAATGATAAACACCGGTATCAGTATGCAGATGGACCACTTCATGTAGCCAAAGAACGAAGGCATCGTGATACCATTCTCGTCTGACATCGATTTTACCATGAAGTTCGGCGCGTTACCGATATAAGTATTTGCGCCCATGAACACGGCACCGCAGGAAATAGCCATCAGCATGTTCTTAGGTACAGTACCAACAGCAAGTGAAAGTCCTGATTTGAATCCGAGAGAGCCGGCTGTAGTAAGGAACACGAGGTATGTCGGGGTATTGTCCAGAAAGCTTGACAGCGCGCCTGTAGCGAAGAACATCTGGACAGGTGTGGTAAGACCGAGTGATGCTCCTTTTGCTTTTAAAATTAAAAGCGCCGGCTGCATCGTGATAAAAATACCTATGAAGAGCACAGCGACCTCTTCGATAGCGCCCCAGGTGAAGTGGTTGTGTACTCTGACCTCCTTATTGGTAGTCTTAAACGACAGAAAGGCTGCCAGAAGGATGATCACGATCTCAATAAGCGATGGGTAGCTGAGTGTTACACTGCCAGGAAGCGTGATACCAAGTGTGTTTCCATCGGCATCCTGGAATGCCTTAAGTCCCGGAAGTAGGCCGCTTAAGATTACTCCGACAACTATCATAACGAGGAATAAAATATTGTGAAGTCCCTCGAAATTGATCATCGTATGAAGCGATGACAGATCAGGTCTGCAGCCATCAGCGATATCTTTTCTATAATTCCTGCGATCGAAGAAATAGAAAATAGTAAGGAGAAGTACCATATTTACCAGAAGTACTGGGAACAGGTTAAAGCTCCAAAGGAAAGGCACACCTCTCATGAACCCCATCAGAAGAGGAGGATCTCCCATAGGTGTAAGGCATCCGCCGATATTTGATACTAAGAAGATAAAGAAAATGATGATCTGAGATTTTCTCTTTCTCCAGCTGTTCATTTTGATCACAGGACGGATCATAAGCATTGATGATCCAGTAGTTCCAATGACACTTGAGAGCAGTGTTCCGATAGCAAGAAGCACTACATTTACTCCAGGTGAACCTGCCAGATCTCCGGTGAAAGAAATATTACCGGCTACACAGAACAGTCCGAAGAGAAGAATAATAAACGTCAGATAGTCATTTATTATACAGTTGAACTCGGTATGGAAGGTTTTTGCAGCGCCAAACTGAGTCGCGAACATAACTATGGAGATTACAGACCAAAGTATTACCATATGAGATTCATGCTTCTCCCACCAGTTGGGCGCAAACAGCGGGAACAGCGCTACACACAGCAGCAGTCCGGCAAAAGGGATACAGAGCCAGATAGGCACATTCATATAAAGCCTCCTACTAATAACAGTACATCTATAACCACCCTAAGTTCGTCATTATAAAACTTTTCAATGCAAAAATAAAGATGTATTTTCCGCAAAAAAACAATAAATTTTCTCTGTGCCTATAGCCATATTTTACTAATAAAAAAGCCTCCCGCGTTTTGCGGGAGACCTGTCGTCAAAAAGTATTCTAAATGAGCTCGCGTAATTTCAGGTAATCGTACAAATACCGGGCTGTTCTCTCAACCCCGAGGTCGGATGACGAGAGAATCAGCTCGTAGTTATCCGGACTTTCCCATTTTCCAGAGCCATAGGCGTTGTGATACGCCCTTCTGGAACGGTCATGGCGGCGGACTGCCTTTTTTGCCTCATCATAATCCATGTGCCTTACTTCCATAATCCGGCTGATCCTGTTCTCGATTCTTCCTGTAATAAAGAACCGTACCAGATAAGGGTAATCCTTTAAAACCTCACTTCCAGCTCTTCCTATAAGTACGAATGACTTTCCCGCCTTTGCCTGTTTTCTGATGTATTCAGACTGGGCCTCAGCGACTATTTTTTCAGGAGAGTTTGTCACTGTCGTATTCATCGTTCGTACCGTTCGTGACATAAAACGATTAGGTACCTTCTCATCATACTCTCTCAATACCTCAGGATCTATTCCAAGCTCCTTCGACATATGGTCCAGAATTTCTCTGTCTAAAAAGCCAATCCCAAGCATTTCCGCAAGTCGTTCCCCAATTACCTTTCCGCCGCTTCCATAAGTACGGCTTATAGTGACAAGCAGCTGTTTCTCCATATGTAACCTCCTTTTTTACAGATATCTGACAAAAATAAACAACGTCGCAAATGCCAGAACTATTGCTGTAGCCCCCAGAGAATGCCTGCAGTATGTAGCCCAGCTGATCGGATGGCCTGCCCTCGCGGCTGCCGATGTGCCAACGACATTAGCTGAGGCTCCAATCGGTGTAGCCGAGCCCCCTATATCGGTTCCGATCGAAAGTGCCCAGGCAAGGGTAGCCACCGGAATTCCCTGTGACATGGCAAGCGACTTTATGATAGGGATCATAGTAGCCGCAAACGGGATATTGTCAATAAATGCACTCGCTATTCCTGATACCCAGATGATTATAGCCACCATCACGAGATGGTTCCCCTTCGAAACCTTCGCGATAAACCCAGCTACCACCTCGAGAACGCCAGTCTCCTCAAGTCCTCCTACTACCACGAACAACCCGATAAAGAACAGAAGCGTCTTATAATCCACCGCCTTAAGGATCTCATGTATATGCTTAGGCTGGCTTAAAAGCATAAGCGCCGCAATAAATACACCGATAAACGCCACTGTAAGACCGGTGCTTCCATGAGTAATAAGAAGAACTACTGCAAGACCGAAGATAATGATGCTTATCACAAAGCCCCTCATATCCTTTATCGCGCTCTCAGGCGATGGGAGCGTTGAGATATCAATATTGACATTCTTACTGCTTAACTGCTTCCTGTATGAAAAATAAAAGTAAACCAGCATAATGGGCAGAGATATAATCGCTATCACTCCGGTATTAGACAGGAAATTAAAGAAATTGAGACCAAGGGATGTTCCGATGATGATATTTGGCGGATCGCCGCACATAGTGGCGCTGCCGCCTAAATTAGCGCAGAAGACCTCCGAGACTATCATTGGAACCGGATCAAATGATAAAAGATCTGAAAGTTCAAGCGATACTGCCGCAAGGAACAGGATGACTGTGATCGAGTCGATGAACATCGAAAGCGCAAACGACATGATCATAAACACCACAAAAATACGAAGCGGCTTATAGTTAACGAGCTTCGCGAGCCTCATGCAAAGCCACTCGAAAAAGCCGACTCTCGCCATGCCTGCCACCATTACCATCATCCCCGCGATAAAAATGATAGTAGACCAGTTGATTCCTACTGATGCCGAGCCTCCCTCGACCGACGTGTGCCAGAAGCTTCTGGTAAAAATAGATGAGACATTCAGTGTCTTAAAAAGCGCCGAGGTACTCCTCATCTCAGCAAGAAACACGATAACGATCGTTGCTGCCGCGCAGCTTAAGGTGATGATATAGTGCTCAGCCTTATCAAATAGAATAAGTCCGAACATCAGAAGAAATATCAGCACTGCTGTAATCTCTGCTGCCATACTTAAAACCTCCTTTTTAATTGCAAGTTATTTCCCTTAACCCAACCTCTATTTTACTATTTTATGCTGAAAATAAAAAGTAAAATTTGGGTATTTTTTAAGGCGATGATGTGATATAATAGATTTCAAGTTGATGGCCTTACATAAGGAGGTACTATGAAAATATTTTCCAGGGAGATCACAAAGGACGACCTTGCAGATCTTATCGATACGGACAAGCTTAAAAGCATTATCGATAAGCCTATGAGCCTCGTCAGGACCAGAAAAGAAATCTTACAGAAAAAGAAGGAGAAAACAGACATGAAGAAATTTATCAAAGGACTTCTTATTTTCATCGGTGTTGCTGCTGTTATCTGCGGAGTTGCATATGCACTCTATCGTTACTTCACACCGGACTACGACGACGCTTTCGACGATGACTTCGATGACGCCTTCGACGATGATGATGACGATCTTTTTGCAGATGACGCTGACAAGGCGTGATGGTACTGACATTACAGTTTATTAGGGACCTCCCGGCACAGCATGTCGGGAGGTTTTTTTAAGGATATTTTTATGAAGAAAAATGAACTCGTAACCGGAAAAGTCATAGACACAGCCTTTCCCTCTACTGGAAAAGTCTTGATAGATGGAACCGACCGATCTGCCTCTGTAAAGGGTGTGCTGCCAGGGCAGGAGATTGAACTCCGGCTCACCCGTACCTCTGTGGACAATACAAAGGGAGAGCTTAAGCGCGTCATCAAAAAAAGCGATATCGAATCAGATCCGCTCTGCCCCCACTTCTGCTACGCCGGCGAAGATGGCGACAGATGCGGTGGCTGCGTCTATCAGACTATTTCCTATAAGGACGAGCTTTCTATTAAGACTCACCAGGTTGAACTGCTCTTTAAAAATATTGTTTCTGATTTTGATAAGGTCTTTTCAGGTGTTACAGAGAGTCCTTCCTGCGACGGCTATCGGAATAAGATGGAGTTTACTTTCGGAAATCGTGTGCTTGATGGTCCGCTGGAGCTCGGAATGCACAGAAAGGGAAGCTTTTACGATATAGTTTCGGTTCCAGAATGCACAATCTGCGATCCTGATTTCGGGTTGATAGTTGATTCCACCAGAGAATACTTTAAGAATGTGGCATTCTACCGCAAGGGGTGCCATCGTGGATACCTGCGTCATCTTCTTGTAAGACGTGCCCACTTCACCGGGCAGATCCTTGTTGACCTTGTAACTGCTGATTATCTGCCTGAGAGCTGGAGCGGTGACCTGAAGGAGTCTGAGAGGTTTATGCCCTTTACCGATAACCGCGGCGGACTTACTCTTGAACACCCACCTATGACAGAGGATGAAATCAATGCAGAAAAAAAGCTCCTCGAGGGATATGTTTCTGTCCTCAGGGAGCTTAAGCTGGATGGAACTCTTACCGGTGTTCTCCATACCAGAAATAACTCATTCTCAGATTCTGTTGTGGATCAGGGCACTGAGGTGCTTTTCGGCGAGGATCACTTCTTCGAGAAGCTTCTCGGGCTTTCTTTTAAGATCACTCCGTTTTCATTTTTCCAGACTAATTCTGCTGGTGCCGAGAAGCTATATTCCAAGGCAGGCGAATACTTAAAAGAAGCTCTCGGCGGACAGAAGCCTCATGAGGTCTTCGACCTCTACTGCGGGACTGGTACCATCACACAGATCATCTCGCCTTATGCAGAGCACGTTACCGGTGTCGAAATCGTTCCTGAGGCTGTTGAGGCTGCAAAAATAAACGCCGCGGCAAACGGCATTACTAACTGCTCGTTTATCTGCGGCGATGTATTCAAGGTTCTTGACGGGCTGGACGAGAAGCCTGACTATATAATTGTCGATCCTCCACGCGAGGGCTTACAGCCTAAGGCTCTTACTAAAATCCTCTCCTACCAGGTGCCTTCTGTAATCTATATAGCATGCAAGCCTCAGTCTCTTGCCCGAGACATCCCGGCATTCTTAAATGCCGGATACTCCGTAAAGCACCTCTCCTGTGTCGATATGTTCCCTAGGACTGCGAATATCGAGACAATTGCGCTGTTTACAAGAAACTGAGTGCAACTGCCACAGCGACGGCTCACTAGCTTGCGTTTTTCTGTTCGCTCGCGTGCGCTTATTAGCGGCCCTCTGACAAAACGCACAGAATTGCTTTTATAAAAATTGCTGTCGCAATTTTTTAAGCAATTCTGTTTGGACGGTTGTCACCCGGGCCGCAGCTAGCGCGCTCGTTCACGACGAAAAACGCAAAAATCGTTCGCCGTCTGCTGTGGCAGTTGTAATTCCGGTAGACTGCCGCTCATATCTTCTCTAATTTCGCAAAGCCTGCGAACATCTTCTTGCGGCCGACCTTGTCGAAGTCTACGGTGACCTCGTAGTCGCGGCCGCCATCTACTATATCTACGACTGTGCCCTCTCCGAATTTGGTGTGCTTCACTCGATCCCCAATACCGTAATCTAAATCAGTTTTTCCTATATCAGAGCCCTTTTTATAGAGCTTTGAGATATCTTCCTTCTTCGCCCTTGGCTTTCTCTTTTTGCCGGCGTTGTTTGCCGAGTAGCCTGTCACTCCGCCGTATGCTACACTACCGTAGGAATTTTTCGGAGGCGTGAATTCCTTAAAGTCGTAGTCGGTATTTTTTCTATAGGATGGAGTCTTTTTCTTTCCTGTACTGCCATCGAGAAGCTCGTCCGGGATTTCCTTTACAAAGCGTGAGACCGGCATGTACTCGGTCTGTCCATGTACCATGCGTGATGATGCGCAGGTGAGTGTCAGCGTATCCATTGCCCTCGTGATGCCCACGTACATAAGGCGGCGTTCCTCTTCGATTTCCTCGTCACTGTCATCTGAATTAATGGATATCTGTGATGGGAAGAGACCATCCTCCAGCCCTGTGATGTAGACATTAGGAAATTCAAGGCCCTTTGCCGCATGAAGCGTCATCAGCGTCACATGGTTCTCCTCATCGTCCCCTGTATCTGCGCTTGTCATAAGGGACACCTCCTGCAGGAAAAGTGAGAGCTTCTCCTCCTCAGGAATGTCTTTTGTCTCTTCGTCCTCATTTTTTTCACGCTCGAATAGTGCTGCCTTGTTCACGAGCTCATCGAGGTTTTCAAGTCTTGCATGACTATCGTCCGTATCTTCCAGTTGAAGTTCTTTTGTATAGCCGGTGTCCTCCATGATATCCTTTACAAGTCCTGTGACTCCGTCTGTTGCAAGCTTCTTACGAAGCGTCTCTATAAACGTGATAAAATCCGAGAGCTTCTTTCCTGATCTGCCGAACATTCCATTTTCTACGCCCTGCTGCATTCCATTGTAAAAAGAGAGATTGTGCTCTAAGGCATATTCGGCTATTTTTCCTTCGGTTGTCGCTCCTATGCCCCGCTTCGGGACATTAAGGATTCGTCTTACGGCAACGTCGTTTTCTGGATTTTCGATGGCTGTCATGTAGGCAAGGATATCCTTTATCTCTCGTCTCTGGTAGAAGTTTATCCCGCCGACTATCCTGTATGGAATGCCGCTCATCATCAGACGCTCCTCCAGGGTTCTCGACTGAGCATTAGTCCTGTAGAGCACCGCAAAATCCTTAAAGTCTGCTGTAAGGCTCTTCTCACGTTTTCTTATGTCGTCTGCGATAAAGTCTGCTTCCTCGTAACCGCTGTCAAAGCGTCTGAATCGGATTTTTTCTCCCTCGCCACGCTCTGACCAGAGTGACTTCTTTTTTCTGCCGTGGTTATTTCCTATTACAGCATTTGCTGCATTAAGGATTGTGGTATAAGAGCGGTAATTCTGCTCCAGCTTTATAACCTTTGCTCCTGGGAAATGCTCCTCGAAGCTTAGGATATTCGTAATGTCGGCTCCACGGAACTTATATATCGACTGGTCGTCATCTCCTACTACGCAGAGATTTTTTCTCTGAAGCGTTAAGAGTCTTATCAGCTCAAACTGTGCCGCATTCGTATCCTGATACTCATCTACCATGATATAGTGCAGCCTGTCGTTATAGTAATCTCTGACCTCTTTATCAGTCTTAAGGAGAAGAACCGCATTCATTATCAGGTCATCGAAATCCATTGCATTACTTGATTTCAGCCTTGCCTGATACTCGCGATAGATGCCTGATAAAAGTCTTCCCTCTGCGCCCTTCAGGTATTTTTCAGCCTCATCACAGTCTATCAGCTGATTTTTAAAATCCGATATCCTGCTTAAGAAAAACTTTTCTTTATACTTCTTTGGGTCCAGATTTTTAGCTTTGATGATCTGCTTCATCAGGCTCTTCGAATCATCTGTATCATAGATGGAAAAGCTTGTCTTGTAGCCAATCCTGTCGGCAAAGCGCCTTAAGATCCTGACGCAGGCTGAGTGAAAAGTAGAAATCCAGACTCCTTCTGCTCCCTCTTCTACCAGCCTATCGACTCTCTCACGCATCTCTGCGGCTGCCTTATTTGTAAAAGTGATCGCCATTATATTCCATGGCTTGACGTGCTTTTCTGCAATCAAATAAGCCACGCGGTGCGTAAGCACTCTGGTTTTTCCTGAGCCAGCTCCCGCAAGGATAAGAACAGGGCCCTCAGTTGTGAGGACCCCTTCGAGCTGCTCTTTATTCAGTATTTTTCTTAAATCTTCCATGTTCATTTCTCTTCAAGTCTCTTGAGTACCAGCTCGTAGCCATCGTCGCCGTACATCAGCGAGCGGTTCACACGGCTTATCGTAGCGGTTGACGCTCCTGTCTTTTCAGCTATCTCAGAGTAGGTATTTTTCTCACGAAGCATTGACGCCACTTCAAACCTCTGCTGCATCGCTTCAAGCTCTCCTGCTGTACAGAGATCCTCGAAAAATCTGTATGCCTCTTCCCTTGTCTGAAGTTTCAGGATTCCGTCAAAAAGACGGTCCATCTCTTCCGTGTGCAGATTTCTGCTCATAATAATGTCACCCCATGCTCTTTAGCATACTCAACATCTTTATCTGGCCAGATAGATACCTGTACTTCTCCGATATGGCATTTTCTAAGGAAGAACATGCAGATTCTGGACTGTCCTATTCCTCCGCCGATTGAGTATGGCAGGCGTTTTTCCATTATCGCCTTGTGGAACGGAAGCGAAAGCCTCTCCTCACAGCCTGCTGCCTTAAGCTGCTTTGGAAGTGAGACCTCATCGACTCTTATTCCCATCGATGAAAGCTCTAATGCTATATCGTCAACCGGATAATAAACTATGATATCTCCGTTTAACTCCCAGTCATCGTAGTCCGGTGCTCTTCCGTCGTGAGGCTTGCCATCGGTTAACGGGCCTCCTATTTTTTCAACAAAGATTGCTCCGTATTTCTTTGCGGCATTATACTCTCTGGCCTTTGGTGAGAGCTCCGGCCACTCATTGAGAAGCTCCTGGCTCGTCACAAATGTAATCTCTTCCGGAAGGAAACATGTGATGTAATCATAGAGGTTGCTCATGTGCTTTTCTGTAACACGGAGTGCCTCATAGACGCTCTTTACTGTTTCCCTAAGTGTCTCCTCTGTTCTATCCTCGTGTGTGATGACACGCTCCCAGTCCCACTGGTCGACATAGATAGAGTGGATATTATCCGTATCCTCGTCACGTCTGATGGCGTTCATGTCTGTATAGAGTCCTTCTCCGACGTTAAAGCCATATCTGCCTAATGCCATTCTCTTCCATTTTGCAAGTGAATGAACTATCTCTGCCTTTCTCTCGTTCTGCTCCTTAATGCCGAATGAGACCGGGCGCTCTACTCCATTCAGATTATCATTAAGACCTGATTCCGGTGTTACGAAAAGCGGTGCCGTAACTCTGTGCAGGTTAAGCTCTGCTGAGAGCTGTCCCTGGAAAAAATCCTTGACCTGCTTTATCGCAATCTGCGTCTCCTTGAGGTCAAGGGCTGACTTGTACCCTTCTGGTATTTTTATTTCACTCATTTATATCTTCTTTCCTTTTTTCTTACAAGACTGTTGGCTAATGAAGTTACGCTGCACTAAATTCGAGCTTCACCTTCGGTTCGCTCTCATTAAGTTGCAGGTAACGACTTTTTCACTAAATTCGCACTGCGCCTTCGGCTTGTGCTCATTAAGTGAAAGAATGTCATAGCTCGCAGTTACCCACTGTTCTTGGGAATGGTATTACGTCACGGATGTTGCCCATGCCTGTCAGGTACATGACACATCTCTCGAAACCGAGGCCGAAGCCTGCGTGGCGGGTTGAGCCATATTTTCTCAGGTCAAGATAGAAGTCGTACTGGCTCTCGTCCATTCCGAGCTCATCCATTCTCTGCTTTAAGAGGTCGTAGTTGTCCTCACGCTGTGAACCACCAATGATCTCACCGATTCCCGGAACCAGGCAGTCAACTGCGGCAACGGTCTTTTTATCAGGGTTGAGCTTCATGTAGAAGGCCTTGATTTCCTTCGGATAATCAGTAACGAATACAGGTCTCTTGTATATCTGCTCTGTCAGGAATCTCTCGTGCTCTGTCTGTAAGTCAACGCCCCATGATACCTTGTAATCGAACTGCTCGTTGTGCTTCATCAGGATATCAACTGCATCTGTATAGGTGACACGGGCGAAGTCGTTGTCTGCGACATTGTGAAGCCTATCGATTAGTCCCTTGTCTACAAAGTTATTGAAGAATTCCATCTCAGCCGGCGCATTCTCAAGCACATAGTTGATGATGTACTTAAGCATGCTCTCAGCAAGCTCCATATCATCCTCAAGATCTGCGAATGCGATCTCCGGCTCGATCATCCAGAACTCAGCTGCATGTCTTGTAGTGTTGGAATTCTCAGCACGGAAGGTTGGTCCAAAGGTGTAGATATTTTTGAAAGCCTGGGCAAAGGTCTCACCATTCAGCTGTCCTGAAACAGTGAGGTTTGTCTCCTTGCCGAAAAAGTCCTTCGAATAATCTGCCTTGCCGTCCTCAGTCTTTGGCACGTCATTCAAATCAAGTGTTGTTACCTGGAACATCTCACCGGCACCCTCTGCATCACTTCCTGTGATCAGTGGAGTGTGTACATATACGAAGTTCCTCTCCTGGAAAAATTTATGGATAGCATAGGCTGCAAGACTTCTGACCTTAAATACTGCCTCGAAGGTATTTGTTCTGGCTCTAAGGTGTGGAATTGTACGGAGATACTCCATAGTGTGTCTCTTCTTCTGAAGAGGATAATCCGGAGTGCTCTCACCCTCTACTGAAACCTTTTCTGCCTGAAGCTCGAAAGGCTGCTTTGCGTCAGGGGTTGCTACAAGCTTACCCTCAGCAATAACTGCTGTACCGACATTTAAGCTTCCAATCTTATCAAAATCTGCTGTATCAGCAGAGTATACTACCTGAAGCGGTGTAAAATATGTGCCGTCATTTACGACTAAAAATCCGACATTCTTGGAATTTCGGTTGCTTCTTACCCAGCCGGCCACCTTTACAGTACTTCCTATATACTTATCAGTGTTTTTGAATAGTTCTTTTACATCTGTGAGGTCCTGTCTCATTGCGTTAGACTCCTTCTTTTTATAGTTGTGACTCATTTAGCCACGCTTTTATAGTTTAACGCATGACAGTAGAAAAAACAAGTAGGATTCAATTTCTGATGGCTTTTTGGAAAAGTAAACGTGGTTGAAATATAGTGTTTATCACATGAAAAATAAAACCATATTGCAACCGAGCTCCCTGTACAAGGATTTTCCCGTCCACACGTTGTATTTTTCCAAGGATTACCGCTTGAATTTCAATCCAGGATACGATATCCTTAAACGTGCGCGCTGCGCCAGATATTATTGGAGGAAATGATATATGACAAAGAACGATATTCTTGAAATCAAGCGTAGATACAATAAGGAATCACACAACTTCACTCGTATAGCAGGCTGCTATGTGGACAATGAAAAAAATAAAGTCTTAAGCTTCTCAGAAAGCCCAGCCGAGCTTCCGGACGAAGAATTATTCAAATATCTCGATATTGCCAAAAAGTCACTTTCTGGCAAGCTCGGAGACAATATCCTGCAGCTGGAGTTCCCGACAGAAGAGGTGATGAATGGAAAGACACACTCACTTCTCGAACAGCTGAAGGCCACTGGCTTAAAGGATGAAAGTGTCCTAGATGAGTTTTTTGATCTCGTAATAGAAAATTACCTGATCGCCGGCAATTTCCTGATCGTGCTCTTCAGTGACGTCTATGACATCCCAATGAAGACAACTGACAATCTCGACGTCGGAGATTCAGAGGACGTCCTCGACTACATCCTCTGCGCGATCTGCCCGGTAAATCTCTCGAAATCAGCCTTAGGCTACCGCGAGGACGAGGGACGCATCGGTGCGCTGCTTCGCAACTGGACAGTCGCCCCTGTAGAAACCGCATTTATGTACCCGGCATTTTCAGAGAGAAATGCCGATATAAACTCAGTCACAGTCTATGCGAAAAATCCGAAGGCACCTCACAAGGAATTCTGGGAGGGCGCACTTAATGTGACATCTCGCCTCACCTCATCTGAGAAAAAACAGGCCTTTGCCGGCATGGTTGAAAAATCCGTTGGATCAGATTCAGATGAGAGCAAGGAAACTATTTTTAATATAGCTGATTCACTTTCTGGATTTATAGACAAAAGAAAAGAAGACCTGCCTGACGATGCAGTGGTCGGTATCAATGGAGACGATGTAGAGGACATCTGCATCGCAGCCGGTGTCCCTGAGCAGAAGGCAGAGCGCATCAAGGAGCGCTTCAATGACTGCTTCGACGGCACACCTGATGCTCCGGCAGCTGATGAGCTTCTCGACAAGAGACTTTTAAAGGACCAGGAGCTCCACCATGAAAAAGCTGCTTTACAGCGCGAGGTTGCTTCACTTAACAAGCAGCTTCAGGAGACTGGAGCCATCGCAACAGACGGCTCTTCATCAGACATATATGTAAAAGTCCCAGCTGAACGTGAGAATACAGTCACAACTGCCTTCGTAGACGGTGAGAAATGTCTTATAATTCCACTACAGCCTTCCGACTCCGCAACTATAAATGGTGAAAATCGAACGCTGTAAATAGAGAAGCTGCCACAGCAAATGGCGAACCATTGCTGTGGCAGCTTTTAAATCACATCGATTGTATTAGTAAGTAACCTTCACGGTCTTTTGGTACCAGGATTTCTTTCTCTTACTGAAGAAAGAAACAGTAAAGCTCTTGTTCAAGCTCTTTACAGGAATATCAAAAGCCAGAACAGTCTCATCTCCGACTTTCTCTTTTTTACCTTTGATAACCTTAGCTCCCTTTTTTGCCGCATTCTTCGCAGTCCCCACAAAAGCCTTGGTAAGGCCGACACCCTTCATCGGCACATGAACTTTCATCTTTCCATTCTTAACAGTAAGAGTAGTCTTACCATCAAGAGCATCGTTTAAGCCGATCATTCCGAGGTCGTCCTCAGTAGCAAAGCCTACAGTGTACTTTCCATCTTTAAGAGTTTTTTTTTGTGAAACAGAAGCCTGTGCTGTCTTGATAGCTGAAGCATCAAGAGCCTTATTAGCAGCTATAGCATCTGCAAGGTGATTTACATAGATCTGCTCTATGTCTGCTATTCTTCCAAGACCGGCAATCTCACAGGTCACGTTCTTTTTGCCAAATACCTTTGCGAACTGGCTCTTCCAGGAATCAGAATCATCTCCAGCCATATCGTTGTTCGCATGATCACCTGCAACAACCATAAGTGGACGAAGGATTACATTCTTATAGCCTGCTGCCTTGATTTTTGCTATAACCGATTTGCAATCTGGCTTGAACGTAGCTGTATCAGTCTTAACCTCAATACCCTCTACGGTTCCAACGAAGACATTGTTATAGCCAAGGTCATTCATCTCGGACTGCATCTGAGCGTAGGTGATATTTGCCTGATGAGATGTACCGTGTCCCATAAAGACGATAGCGGTTCCTGAAGCTGCGGCTGCATCGGCGGTCTTATAGATGCCACCCTTATAGTCAGCGAGCGCCTGAGCTACAGCTGCCTTTGCGACAGTCTCCTTATCAGAATTTACTGAGGTCGTATCGCTTCCTACTTCTCCAAGCAGAGGCTCAGAAAAAGTAATAGTCTGGAACTTGTCTTTATAAGCGTTTACCTCTTCCTTAAGCTCGTCGTACTCCTTGCCGTGCATCAGGTGAGTCGGCTGGATTACAAGGTTCTTGACGCCGTTCTTTACGGCGCGGTCAAGTGCCTGGGTGACGTTATCTATTTTTTCATTATCGCGTGCCTGAACGTGATTTATGATGATCTGTGAGGTGAATGCGCGGCGGACTGACCAGCCCTTGTTCTGGTATGCCTTCTCAATGGCTCTCTCTACTCCGCCGATATCCTCGGTACGGCTCTCATTAAAAGAGGTACCGAATGAAACTACGAGAATCTCATTCTCGCCGATATAATTCCAGTTCAAAGGGTTATCCTCCGAAGCATCTCCGGTATTCCTTCCGAAGTATTCAGGGGATGCATAAACCCCAGAAACAAGCTTTTTCTGTGCACTTGTAAGCTTATCCCACTCGAGCTTTGCTTTTTTTAGATCCTTGTCTGTTACACCAGCCTTTTCGTTATCCTGCACATAGATTTTGTCGATAAGCTTAGCCACCTTTGCTGCAGCAGCCTTGTCTGCCTTTGCCTTCTTCTGCTTTGCAGTCAGCTTTTTTGAAGATTTCTTGGTTGTCTTCTTTGTAGCTGCGACTGCTGAAACTGGATTTGTCATAACTGGTACTGTTGAGGTTGCTGCCAGCGTTGCCGCCAAAAGCAGCGTGAGAAACTTCTTTCTCATGATTTGTACTCCTTTCGCAAATAAATACATATCCTCGTGTCTTTTGTCTGCTACTTCTCAGGCAGGTCTCCTGGCTTAGGAGCTTGTGCACCGGGCCGCCTTCCCACCAGATGGCAGTGGCATAATGGCCCAACTCCTTTACAGTGACGGGATCGCACAGGATTTGCACCTGTTTCCCTTTTCACCGGATTTTTTGAAAAATAAAAAAATCCGACACCTGAAAAGCTAAGGCTTAAAAATTATAGCATAACAGGTACCGGAGTACAAATACAATTTTTAAATGATGTAAAAATAAAAGCTTTAACGCCAAAAACATCAGCGGTACACTTGTACAGCTGTGGCTATTCCATGAGTGTCTTCACAAGAGCTGCTGCAGCCTTCTTATGCGGCGCATTATCTATAATGCCGATGACACCCACATTTTTATTATAGACATTGTTCTCTTTTACAAATGAGCTGTCGCTTAAAATAATGCCAACCGGTATCGGATCATCCATCTCCGAAGGATCAGGCTTTACAAATGATGAGGCAAGCTCAAAAGCCTTTGCCTTCTCCTTATCCTCTGTCTCTACCTCATAGTCGGGATTGTCCATTTTTTTGGACTCTTCATCGAGCACCTTCTTATCGACATAGTAGATATCATCCTTGTACTTCTCGAGCTCAGAGTCAGAGAAGATATCCCTCAAATCACAGAAATACGACTGCTTGGCAAAGAACTTGAAATTCGAAGCATCTGCTCCAATCACATCGAGCTTACTGTTAAACGCTCTTGTCTGAATCTTCTCAATAGTGGTGTAGTCATACTGATCTGTTGGTCCGCCAGGATTCATGGTATTTGTCATATCAAGAAAAATCGATTTCCTTGACAGGTCAATTCCAGCCCTCTTCGCGATCTGCCTTTCAAGAGAATCCGTATCTATATCCGTATTCTCGGCATTTATAAAAATCCCTGTAAGAGCCTGTGGCTTTGTGGCAAGCTGTCTGTTAATAATCCAGATGAGAGATACAATGATAACAGCTGCTACAATCAGATGGATCTTATAGTAATAAAAAAAATAGCTTATTTTTTTCTTCAGCGGCGCACCCTTAAGCTTTTCGCGCTGCGCCCGTATATCATCTCTTACTGCCATTATACAAACTGATTTGTTTTTTGATCGTAACTATATCCAATCGAGGCGAGCTTCTTTTTTATCTCTTCCTCACTTGTCTGAAACTTCCCGGCAAGCATAGAAAGTGACGGCTCCTTATCCCTGAGCTGCATATTCACGATGGAAAGAAGCATCGCGGGATCCTTTGGTAATTCCATAATAGTTTTCCTTTTTAAAAACAGCACAGATATAAATCTGTGCCGTCTTGTGTTTTTCTTAGTTATCAGACCTCGTCGATTGCGTGACCAATATCGTGACGCATATACTTATTCTCGAAGTTTACCCAGTCTGTTGCTGCATAGGCTTTAGAGCGGGCTTCCTTTAAGTCCTTTCCGATAGCAGTGATTCCCAGTACACGGCCGCCATTCGTAAGAATCGTCTTTCCATCATCTGCAAACTTGGTGCCTGAATGGAAGCAGAAATACTCCTTTCCATCGAAGCGCGGATCATCGAGACCTGTGATAGGGAAGCCCTTGTCATACTTAACCGGGTAACCATTGCTTGCAAGGATGACGCAGACTGCTGCATTGTCCTCATACTCAACCTTTATCTGGTCAAGAGTTCCATCTACACAGTGCTCCATTACATCGATGATATCTGTCTTCTGTCTCGGCAGAACGACCTGAGCCTCAGGATCACCGAAACGGCAGTTGTACTCAAGTACCTTAGGACCGTCAGCAGTAAGCATAAGTCCAAAGAAAATAACTCCTACGAACGGTCTGCCCTCAGCTGCCATAGCGTCAACTGTCTTCTGATAGATATGCTCCTTACAGAACTTATCTACCTCCGCGGTATAGTAAGGTGACGGGCTGATATTACCCATACCTCCGGTGTTAAGACCGGTGTCACCGTCTCCTGCTCTCTTGTGGTCCATTGCAGAGCTCATCAGCTGGATAGTCTTACCATCAGTGTATGAGAGGACTGAAACCTCAGGGCCTGTCATGAACTCCTCGATAACTATAGTGTCTCCGGCTTCTCCGAACTTCTTATCCTCCATAAGAGTCTTAACACCCTCATAGGCCTCTTCTCTGGTCTCACAGATAAGAACTCCCTTACCGAGTGCAAGTCCGCTGGCCTTTAAGACGATAGGGATCTTCGCGGTCTTCAAATACTCCAACGCATCCTTTGGATCATTAAAGGTCTCGTAGTCTGCAGTAGGGATACCGTATTTTTTCATCAGATCCTTTGAAAAAGCCTTGCTTCCCTCGAGGATAGCCGCATTTTTCCTAGGTCCGAATACCTTTAGGCCTGCCTTCTCGAATTCGTCTACTACGCCGCCTACTAACGGATCGTCCATACCTACGATAGTAAAGTCAATAGACTTTTCCTTAGCAAAGGCTACAAGCTTGTCAAACTCCATTGCTCCAATAGGTACACACTCAGCTATCTGTGCTATTCCGGCATTTCCAGGTGCTGCGTAAATTTTATCAACTCGTGGGCTCTTTGCCACTGCTGTACAGATAGCATGCTCTCTTCCACCGCTTCCAATGACTAATACCTTCATTTGTGCTCCTTGATTTTTACAACTCTGTTCTCAACTGTGATCATATCATGTGCGATCAGATCGATTGCACCTGGCAGAAGCTTCCACTCTGCCTGCTCCATGATCCTTCTCTGAAGTGTTTCTGGCGTATCGTCCTGCCTTACATAGACAGCCTTCTGCATGATCACAGGGCCTGTATCTGTTCCCGAATCAACAAAATGTACCGTGGCACCGCTTACCTTTACGCCTCTTTCCAAGACACCCTCATGGACATGAAGTCCATAGAATCCCTTTCCGCAGAAAGACGGAATAAGCGAAGGATGGATATTTATTATCCTGTTCGGGAAGGCTTCAACGATTTCAGGAGGTATAACCACAAGAAAACCTGCAAGAACTATGAGGTCTACTTTTTCCTCTAATAGTTTATCTAAAAGTGCCTTGTTGAAATCGGCTCTCTTTTCGAACGACTTAGGGCTTATGCACTCAGCCTTGACACCGTGCTTTTTAGCACGCTCAAGCGCATAGGCATCAGGGTTATTTGAAATAACTATCGAAACCTCAGCATCATTAATGGCTGCAACGCTTTCCTGTCCGCAGATCTCCGACGGAGTCAGGTCAGTATCCTCTTCAACAAGCTTCGAGAGACCTAACTCTCCATTGTTTCCTCTGTCGATTGCATCGAGAATTGCCTGCAGGTTTGTACCGCCGCCTGATACGAGGACTGCGAGCTTTAGCATAGAGTAACTCCCTTCTCGCCTGCCTCGATATGTCCGATAACATAGGCCTTATCTCCAGTGCTTTCAGCTGCCTTGATTACAGCGTCAGCATCGGACTTCTCAGCAGCGATTACCATACCGATTCCCATATTAAAGGTGTTATACATCACGTGCTCTTCGATGTCGCCCTTCTTCTGCATCATTGGGAAAATAGGAAGCATCGGATATGAATCCTTCTCTATGACAGCCCTGACACCGTCATGAAGCATTCTGGGAACGTTCTCATAAAAGCCGCCGCCTGTGATATGGCTTACACCGTGAACCTTAACACCCGCTGCCTTGATGGCCTTGAGCGCATGTACATAAATCCTCGTAGGTGCTAAAAGTACCTCTCCAAGAGTCTTTCCACCAAGCTCGTCATAAGCAGTATCAAGTGATTCCTTCGTCATCTCAAAGACATTTCTGACAAGTGAAAATCCATTTGAATGAACACCTGTAGAAGCAAGTCCGATAAGCACATCTCCGTCATGGATATCCTCTCCTGTGATAAGGTCCTTTCTGTCAGCGATTCCAACAGAAAATCCAGCGAGATCGTACTCATCCTCCGGCATAAGTCCAGGATGCTCTGCTGTCTCACCGCCGATAAGGGCACAGTCAGACTGCTTGCAGCCCTCTGCAACTCCCTTAACGATTGAAGCAATCTTCTCAGGGTAATTCTTACCGCAGGCGATATAGTCTAAGAAAAATAAAGGCTCTCCGCCGGCACAGGCTACATCGTTTACACACATAGCTACTGCATCGATACCAATCGTATCGTGCTTATCCATAAGGAAAGCCAGCTTTACCTTTGTGCCGCAGCCATCAGTTCCTGAGAGGAGGACAGGGTCATCCATCTCTTTAATTTTTTTAAGGTCAAATGCACCGGAAAAGCCTCCGATACCGCCTAATACCTCAGGACGGACAGTCTCCTTTACGTACTTTTTCATCAGTTCGACTGACTTGTATCCTGCCTCAATATCAACTCCGGAATTCTTGTAATCCATTTACTGCTCCTTCATGTATTCTTTATAACCAATCTCGTTAAGCTTTTTATCCTTTGCCTTTACCTGCTCCTTCAGATCATTTGAATAAGCCTTAACCTTCTTCAGAAGCTGCGGATCTGAAACTGCAAGGATCTTTGCTGCAAGAATTCCGGCATTTGCGCCGCCATTGATGGCAACTGTCGCTACAGGAATTCCTGTCGGCATCTGAACTATAGAATAAAGTGAAT
Source organism: uncultured Lachnospiraceae bacterium (assembly GCA_900316165.1). Lineage (GTDB taxonomy): Bacteria > Bacillota > Clostridia > Lachnospirales > Lachnospiraceae > Weimeria. Next base: position 40,549 of record ONBW01000007.1, read on the forward strand.
CAACTCCGCCAAGGTCTGATGTCTTCATCGGAATACCAATTACAGGCATTGGGAAAAGTGCTGCGCACATGCCAGGAAGATGTGCTGCCTTTCCGGCTCCTGCGATGATGACCTTAATGCCTCTTTCCTCAGCCGACTTTGCATATTCGAAAAATTCATCTGGCTCTCTGTGAGCACTGATCACATTCATCTCATATGTGATTCCGAGCTTATCGAGAATGTCTGCTGCCTTTGCCATTATAGGAAGATCCGAATCACTTCCCATTACAATACCTACCTGTGCCATTTGTAATCCTTTCTTTTTCTGCTTGTTTATAAAAAGGGAATTCTATGAATCCCATACTGCCAATTAAAGAACTCTGTAGAGCCCGACTAAGTACATCACCATATACCCTGCCAATGAAACAGCTGGAAGAAGTATACCCCAGACCTTTGATGAAACTGAATGCCCTGGAATCTTCGCTGAACGTATTCCAAAGACTAACTCTATCAAACCACAAAAGAAAAATATCATCGCAAGTCCTGTGACCATCCTTGGCATCTGTTCTTTTACCGCTGCCTCATATACTGCGTAAACAAGAAAAATAATTCCGGCCAGCCCTGAGAATGCGCAGATTAATGACCTGACAGACGCAGAGCCTTTTTCTCTTTTTTTTCTGCGCTTCATCTGAACGCGGCTCATCTATTATTCCTCCAATGATAATGTATGTAATAGATAAGGCTTCCTATAAAGCCTCCTACTGTATTTAAGATTACGTCATCGACATCGCAGCTGCCTACTCTCGTAAAAAGCTGGATCAGCTCAATAGAACACGAGAGAAAAAATGACAACAGAGTGATCTGAAGCACTATTGCGCGCTCTTTTCTCCTGAAAAAAGTAAGAAGAGCTCCAAACGGAACGAATATAACAATGTTCCCGAGCAGGTTCATCAGTGCTATATACGGATACCTGTCGAGCATTCCGATAAATCTCTTTATCTCATGAAAAGGCACTGCGTTGTACCTTAATGCTCCTCCTGTATTTCTGCTCCTCCAGTCCATGAAAAACAGTATGTAGCACATCGCTATCACATAGATGATAAAAAGTATCACCCCGATAGCTTTCTTTGCTTTCTCACGCGTGCTGTTTTTCATTCCAATGCACCGTACTCCTTGTAGTAGTCGTCGATTCTCTTCTTCATGGCATCATCTATAATAACTTCACCCTTATATGGCTTGTTATAAAGACACTCTACTACCTCAGCCATAGTAACAATCGAGGTCGTCTTCATGCTGAACTCATCGGCTATCTCAGCAAGAGCGTTCTTTTTGCCGGTGCCTCTCTCCATACGGTCTACTGAGACTACAAGTCCCTTGACCTCTGCATCTGCCACACCCTTTATGATAGGGTAAGTCTCCCTTATCGATGTGCCGGCTGTAGTCACATCCTCGATAATTATGACTTTATCGCCATCATTTATTGGAGAGCCAAGAAGGATTCCCTTCTCGCCATGATCCTTTGCTTCCTTTCGGTTAGCACAGTAGCCACAGTCTATACCATGGTTTTCGCTAAGTGCTATAGAAGCTGCAACTGAAAGAGGAATACCCTTGTAGGCAGGTCCGAACAGTATGTCAAAATCACTGCCAAAGCTGTCTACTATTGCTCTCGCATAGTACTCTCCAAGCTTCTTAAGCTGTGAGCCTGTTCTGTAAAAGCCTGTATTTACAAAAAATGGTGTCTTTCTGCCGCTCTTTGTCACAAAGTCTCCAAATTTCAGGACCTTGCAGTCAATCATAAAATGAATGAATTCTTCCTTGTACTGTTCCACGTCTGCTCCTTAATGTACTGCGCCAACAATGTCTTTTATTTTTTCAATGCCATGGTCATCCATGTACTTCTCGATACCGTCTATAATATCTATCGTGCTGTTCGGATTATAGAAGTTTGCTGCTCCGACTGCTACAGCACTTGCTCCTGCAAGCATCATCTCTACTGCATCCTGCCAGGTGGAGATACCTCCCATTCCGATAACAGGAATCTTTACAGCATTTGATGCCTCATATACCATTCTTACAGCTATCGGATGTACAGCGGGGCCACTCAAGCCCCCTGTCTTATTTGCAAGGACAAAGGTCTGTCTTTCGATATTTATCTTCATTCCAGTGATGGTATTTATAAGAGAGATACCATCGGCACCACCAGCCTCAGCTGCCTTAGCAATCTCCTTTATGTCTGTGACATTTGGAGTAAGCTTCATCACGACAGGCTTGTCTGTATTTTTCTTAATCAGGCTTGTGATCTTCTCTACCTCAACTGGATCCGTCCCAAAAGCAAGTGCCCCCGCTTTAACATTCGGGCAGCTGATATTAATCTCTAGAAAGGCTATTGCCTCATCTGTAAGCTTCTTTACTACATCTACGTACTCGTCCTCTGTATGTCCGCAGACATTTACGCCAATCGTTGCGCCAGCCTTCTTAAGGAAAGGCAGGTCACGCTTTAGGAAGACATCGACTCCAGGATTCTCAAGTCCAATAGCGTTAAGCATTCCTGAAGGTGTTTCTGCAACTCGCGGCGAAGGATTTCCGTCCCATGGGACATTTGAAACTCCCTTTGTTACTACAGCTCCAATCTTTGATATATCTATAAACTCAGAATACTCTTCTCCGCTGCCAAAGGTTCCGCTGGCTGTCATCACAGGATTTTTAAGCTGAACGAAACCAAGGTCTGTCGTCATATCAGGTTTACTCATCAGATGATAACCTCCTTTGCGTTAAATACAGGGCCATCCTTGCAGACACGGGCTTTCTTGACATTCAGGTGTCCATTTACATCTACCGTATCGACTGTGCAGCCTAAGCAGACTCCCACACCGCAGGCCATTCTCTCTTCCATGGAGATGTAGCACTCTATACCTCTGGCTAAAGCAAACTGCTTTACAGCGCGAAGCATCGGAAGTGGTCCGCATGCAAAAATAACGTTAGCCTTTAAGTAATTCTCCATGATGGCAGTAACTACAGTTCCCTTTGTTCCGTAGCTTCCGTTCTTCGTAGCCACGTATACTTTTGAACCTGTCCTCTCAAACTCTTCTTTGAGGAACGGATAATCGTTATATCCCAATACAATCTTACAACTGTGCGGGAATTCCTTTGTCAGCTCAAGCATAGGAGGTATTCCTATGCCGCCGCCTATTATCATTGCATCCTTCTGTGGGATATCTATAGGGAAGCCATTCCCAAGAGGTCCGATAAAATCGATCGTATCTCCTGATGAAAGCTTTGAAAACTCTTTTGTACCCTCTCCCGATACTCTGTAGACAATTCTAAGGGAACCGCGGAGTCTGTCTATCTCGCAGATAGAAATAGGGCGTGGCATAAGCCTGCTTCCATCATGACAGAACAGATTTAAAAACTGTCCTGGTTTTGCAATCTGGGAAGAAGGAGTGTTTATCCACATTGAAAAAATATTCTTCGCTACTTCCTCCTGTCTTATGATAAACGCTGTTTCCCTTTTTTTCTTTTCATCCATGAATCTTCTCCTAAACCACTTGGCCTCAGCCTATAGATTTCTTCAGATCATACTTCATATCAAGAACTGCTGCTCTTGAAGCATCAGCAAAATGCTTTTCTCCATACTTCTCATAGCCGTTCTTTGTGTATGCCGCTATAATTCCGCGTGAGGAGTTTACTATAGCTCCATCTCCGTTCTTATCAAAAAAGCCCTTAAGATCTTCTCCCTTTCCGCCCTGTGCTCCATAGCCAGGAACAAGAATGAAGGTATGAGGAAGCCTCTTCCTGAGCTCTGCTCCCATCTCTGGGTAAGTAGCTCCTATTACTGCTCCAACATCTGAATACTGTCCGTGACGTAAGTCTTTGCCCCATTCCTCGACCTTATCTCCTACCATCTCATAGAGCGTATTCTTACCAATCTTTTTGTCCTGGAATTCTCCACTGGATGGATTCGATGTCTTTACAAGTACAAAGGTTCCCTTGTCCTCTTCCTTGCAGACATCTACAAACGGCTTTACACCATCTGTTCCGAGATACGGATTTACTGTGGCAAAATCTGCGTCGAACACAGGAAGCTTTTTCTTTCCGACTTCAATCTTTCCTAAATGTGATATCGCATAAGACTGAGAAGTCGATCCGATATCACCACGCTTTACATCTGCAATAACAAAAAGACCTTTACTCTTACAGTAATCAACTGTCTCCTTATATGCTATAAGTCCAGGAATTCCGAACTGCTCATACATAGCTATCTGTGGCTTTACTGCCGGTATCAGATCATAAACAGCGTCAACAATCGCCTTATTAAAAGCAAGTATGGCGCCGGCTGCTGCTTCCAGTGTCTCTCCATTTTCCTCGATTGCAGCCTTCTTTATAAACGATGGCACAAATGCGAGGTTAGGGTCGAGCCCAACTACTATAGGTGCTTCCTTTTTATGGATCTCAGAGATCAGCTTCTCAATCATCGTATGTCCTTTCTACTGCTTTGTGATAACTCCCTGATGTAATACTGCCTTTACACGTCCTGTAAGCTTCTTGCCCGCAAACGGCGTGTTCCTTCCCATACTCTTAAACTCCTCAGGTCTTACTGTCCAGATCTCCTTCGGATCAAATACCACGATATCTGCTACATTTCCTACGCTGATATCGCCTCTTTCTATTCCAAGAATTCTTGACGGATTAAAACTCATTTTTTCAGCCATCTGAATAGGAGTCAGGTATCCTCCGTTTACAAGAACTGAATTCGTAAGTGCAGCCGCTGTCTCAAGGCCAACTATTCCAAACGGTGCCTTCTCAAAGCCTCTTGATTTCTCCTCTGCTGTATGCGGAGCATGATCAGTACTTATGCAGTCAAATACTCCCTTTGCCAGGCCATCTCTTAAGGCAGCCACATCTGCTCTCGTGCGGAGCGGCGGGTTCATCTTATAGTTGGCATCGTTCTTATCAGGTATATCCTCACAGCTTAAAGTAAAGTGATGCGGGCATACCTCTCCGCTGACACGAATACCTTCCTGCTTTGCCCTGTAGAGATACTGCTCTGCTCCTGCCGTAGAACAGTGACAGAGATGAAGCCATACGCCTGTCTCTTTCGCAAGCATTATATCTCTTACTGCTATGATATCCTCTACAGCATTTGAAATGCCAGCAACTCCAAGTCTTTCTGACTCAGACATGTTCACAACGCCACCCTCAACAAGTGGCTTGTCCTCACAGTGGTCAAGTATTACTCCACCTGCATCCTTTATAATCCTCATGGCTCTTCTCATAAGAGCAGAGTTCATGACACTTTTTCCATCCTCTGAAAATACCCTGCAGCCTGCTGCAATAAGTCCATTAAGGTCTGCTAGTTCTTCCCCTGCAAGTCCCTTTGTAATAGAGCCTGCCTGAAGTACTGTAACCTTTCCGTGTTTCTTGGCCTTGTCACAGACATACTTGTAAGTATCAACATTATCGACAACAGGTGAGGTATTTGCCATGGCAACTATAGTCGTAAAACCGCCATTTGCAGCAGCCTCGATTCCCGTATCAATAGTCTCCTTCTGTGTCTGTCCAGGGTCTCTTAAATGCACATGCATATCAATAAAGCCTGGCATCACATAACAGCCTGCTGCATCTATGATCTGATCAGCCTCGGTATCAACGATCATCGGCGCAATGCGCGCTACTCTTCCATCCTCTACGAGAAGATCCGCAACAGTATCCATACTGTCAGCCGGATTTAAAATTCGTCCGTTTTTAATAATAATCTTCATCAGTTATTCTCCGAAGAACTATCTGTCGAGCTCTTGTCTGAACTTCCTGTATCAGTCTTACCATCACTTGAAGTTTCTTCATAAAGCTTATTAATGTCGTCACTGCTCATCAGCGCAGTAGTAAGGAACTCACTCTCCTTTTTCATGTCCTCATCATCAGGATACTGCTCGAGATAATTGTTCGCATATTCAAGTGCATTTGAAAAATCACCGTCTTCCTCGCAGCTTTTGACTTTAAGCCTCATTACGTCTTTAGAAGCCTTTGCATCTTTAGGCATTTTTTCATAAAATTTATCTGCTGCTTCACGCATTCCAGCGTTTATCAGTGAAAGGTACGCATTCTCATAAAGCTGTGAATCCTTTGAGATGGATGAAGCCTTTTTAAGATACGACAGAGCCTTATCCTCGTTACCAGTATTGCAGTAGATAAGCCCACTCAGATAGAGTGCTTTCTCGTCCTTTGAATCAAACTCAAGAAGCCCCTTGAGCGTCTGTAAAGCATCGTCATTTTTTCCAAGCTTGTACTGGGCAGTCGCCTTGTAGAGGGCAATATCCTTCTCCTCAGCTCCAACAGTCGTAGACTGTGACAGGGCATTCGAAAAATCCTTTAATGCCTTATCATAATCCTCCTGCTTCATAGCCTCTATGCCATCCCTCTTATAGTCCTCCTGCTTCCGTTTTTTTCCGCAGCCGGTCATAGGAAATGCCAGTGAGATTATCAGTACAAATGATAAAATAGTAAACAGTTTATTTTTTATTTTCATAACCATCTGATTATACCAAATTTCAGCCACTGTGAACAGTGAACGTGTGATTTTTTTAATCTTCTGCACCGCCATTTTCAGGCTGTGGGATCCTGATACTTACCTTTTCAATCCTTCTATGCTTTACTTCCTGTACTGTAAAAATAACCCCTTCTTTAGATACATATCTCTCTCCCTTCCTTGGCAGATGGTCAAAGAGTCCGAGCAGATATCCACCTATCGTATCGTAATCCTCAGATTCAAGCTTTAAACCTGTAGCTTCGGAGAGGTCGTCAAGATTCATAGAACCGATAACACTATACTCACCTGGTGCCGTCTGAGTAAGCTCAGTCTCTTCTCTCTCGTCATACTCATCCTGGATATCTCCAACGAGCTCCTCAAGAAGATCCTCAAGTGTGACTATTCCTGAGACTGAACCATACTCATCGAGGACTATTGCCATATGAATCCGTTTCTTGCGCATCTGATTGAAAAGCTCATCTGCGTTTTTAAATTCATATGTAAAAAATGGTTCCCTGAGATAGCTCTTCAGGGAGAACTGTTCTCCCTCTTTTCTTTTTAAAAGGTCCTTCATATTCAGGATACCAACTACATGGTCAGTATCTGTGTCGTAGACAGGAATTCTGGTGTACATCTCATCAAGAAAAACACTTCTGACCTTAGAGTATGACCAGTTGACGTTAATCATCGTAACATCGATTCTCGGGATCATCAGCTCCTTTACCTCTGTATCTGAAAAATCAAAGAGGTTGTTGATGTAATCCTTCTCTTCATTTTCTATCGCTCCGCTCTCGTTTCCGACGTCTACTATCGTACGGAATTCAGCCTCTGTCATCTGTGACTTCTTATCGTCCTTATCTGCTCCCACAAGCTTCATGATAAATCCGCAGATCTTATTGACGATAAATATGACAGGTGTGAGCACTACAGTGAGCGCATAGATGATTCCAGCTACACGAAGCGACATCCTAAGTGCCTGACGACTTGCCATATTCTTCGGTGTTATCTCTCCAAAAATCAAAACAAGAAGTGTCATTACTCCTGTTGCTATTCCAGCGCCAGAGCTTCCAAACAGATTCATGAACAGTACGGTGGCAAGTGACGAAGCTGAGATATTCACGACATTATTTCCTATCAGAATAGCTGAGAGCATTTTCTGTGTATTTGCTGTCACCTTCTGAACCATTTTAGCGCGTGAGTCACCCTCGTTTGCCATAGTACGGATCTTAAACCGGCTGACAGTTGTAAGCGCCGTCTCTGACGATGAAAAGAATGCTGAGAGGGCTAAAAGAATAACTAATAATATAATCTGTATAACTACCATTCTGTTCTCCTGTGCTCCTGAACGTCAGTACGTCTTAGTGTGTATAAGTAAAGGGGCATTTTGCCCCTTTAGTATAGCACAGTTTTTATTTGATGTCGTCACCCAGAAAAACTTCTACAAATACCACCTTACTAAATTTTTCGTCATTTTGTTTTTTAACAGACTCCCTTGTATTCCACTCCATCATATATCAAAACAGTTCTCTTCGAAGTAACTATACGGGAACTGTTCGGAGAATAGAGTATAATATTCGTTCTTTCTGAAGGTATATAGATGGTTTCTTCTGTGTCACCATTCTGCATTGTTATCAGATAAACGCTCGCATTCTCATCAGGTGTTATCTGCTCTGTAAGCGTGCTTCCACGCTCTATTTTCTTACTGCTTGTTTCCTGCTTCTTTATGAATGCTGCCCTTACCGTATCAGATTCAATATAAAATTCTTTATCATCAAGTGTCCTGTAGACCGACCTGACTGTGTATTCTGATACCCTGCTGTCTCCTCCTTCTCTATAATACTGGGCATATAAAACTTCACTATTTTCAATTCTCTCAGCAGCCGAAACTTCCGTTTCATCCACATCCAATTCGTCTGATGCCTTCTCATCTATCTCTGAAGAAATTTCTGCATCTGACGGAATACCTTCCTCTGGCTCCACCTGACTTGTATCTACTGTTTCATATTCTCCTTTGCTCTTCTCAGGAAATAGAAGATCTTCCTTCACCTGATAAAAGTCTGCATTTTTATCAAACTGGAAGACAAGCCTTATACCTTCTCCTGTGTAGATATCCTTTTGTTTTTTATACAGGAGCTTTGGTGCCGTCAGCTTCAGGGTTTTCTCTTCTACTACTTCTGACTTTCGGCTTGTATACTCCTTTCCGCCATCTGAAGAAATGACATGTGCCTCTGCGGAGATTGAATAAATCGTATCATCACTCATCAATTTAGAAATAATACACGAATTTTCTTTATCAGGCTCTAAATCCATATAGTGTCTCTCTCCGGTCTTTGTCTGATAATAGATACGGACAAAATCTGCTGCTGTCTGTTCTTTAAGCTTCAGCCGGATAGACCTGCAGCCAGCCTCAGTTGAACTGATATAAGGTCTTTTCAGAAATGCTGTCTCTATCTCATTCGAATACTCACTCTGCTCAGTTAGTTCATCACTTGCAAGCCTGCTGCCTAATGCCCTGACACGATATCTGTAAACGCCCTCATCTCCTATCGCAGTATGATATGTGATCACATCAAAGTCAAAATACTTCTCACCATTCTCATTCTCAGTGAATTCATCTATTTCCTTTATGACCCTATAGCCCTCAGGCTTGACTCCCTTTAAACATTTCCTTTCAATTATGTACTTTCTTGCCCTGGAGTCTTTTTCAAATGACAGCCGAAGTTTCTGATCTTCCCCGGTATCATTTTCGTATACTGATACTTTAGGTTTTTCAAGTTTTTTTGTATGGACTGTCTCTTTGCAGGTCATCAGCTTTTTGCCGCGATAATAAAAATCAGCTGTCACCAGATAATGCTCATTTGGCTTAAGATCTGAAAATACTATTCCAGAGCACATCTTCTGATTTGTTTTACGCTCTATTGTTTTTATACTTGAATCTCCCCACTGTGAGAGCGTAATCTCAGTAGTGTCGATTTCGGATTTAATATCCCAGGTCAGATGAATCGAAGAAAGTCCTTCATTTACTATAAGAGGCTTGTTCTTCTGATTCTCAGCCGTCTTTTCATCCAAAACGCAGTTCGCTATAAATTCATTTCTCCAGGTAAGTGCGTCACAATTCTTCTTATACAAAAACTCTTTAGAACGGATGATATCATCAGAATCAAAGACCCACTTTTCAGTTGCTTGTGATTCTTCTGCTGCCTGCCCTAAAAGCTTCCTGTAGCTTTCCTCTCTCCAGACAGACTTCGGTTCAAGGCTGTCTAAATCAGCTGAAGAAACAGCTCTTACATATATAGGTGCACTGTAAAAAGTATCTGAAGATGTTCCTGCATTTCCTCTATCTGTCGAATCAGGTATATCATCCGTTGTATCCTCTGCATCATCACTCATTACGTAGACCTTTGCCTGAGCCACTGAAAGATTCTGTTTAAATCTCTTAAGGTCGGCATCATTTTTATCAGTAACCGAATAGTAGACGCTTACACTGCCAGAATCTCCCATCTGCTTTAAGGCATCTACAGAGAATATCTTCTTTATCGGGTCTGTATAGACTTTGATGTATTTTCTATCTATGTCTCCATCCTCAAAGTCAGACGCTGTGACAGCTTTCTCTGAAAGCAGTCTATCAAGTACAGCTGACTCATCTGACAATTCATCCGCATAAAACGAACTGTCATATGCAGAAAGAACAGGGTACTCATCCCATACTGCATATATTCTGAGAGATGCCTTACCATTATCAATTGATACCTGGCCCTTCTCCACAGCATAAATATAAAATGACAACGCCCCAAAGTTTGGATAGTCCTCTATAAAGCTTTCATCTGATACTATCTCAGATGGTCCGTGCAGCTTGTCTCCTTTACAGTATACCCCATCATCTTTATAGATGGCATTCTTATCAAAGCTGAAACCCTGAAATGATGTCTGGTGCTGATATATCCTGTCAGTCATACTCTCATAATCGAACTTTTTTCTCGTGATATTTTTTATGAAATACTCATCATAGGTCCCGTCAGGTCCAGTATTTCCATCAAATACAAAGGTTCCATCTACAGGTTCTCTTGTATAATTTGGGACACCATTTGTCTGTCCATTCCCATCAAAAATCATAGAAAAGTTCGTATCCCATACAGCATAAAAAGTATGATCTTCACTATATATCCTTATAATCCTGTCTTTATCATATATAATCTTCTTATACCCATCTTTGTCCCGGTCTCTATAACCAATCTGCTTAAGACCGGCCGTGATTTCCTTTTTATTCCAGAATATCCGGCACCTGTCCTCTTCAAAAGTCAGCGGCGCTGTCGTAAATTCCTGTGGTTCTCTCCAGTAAAATTCTGTCACTTCTGGTGTCTTAGAAGTAATCCGATCGTCTTTTACAGGGAAATCCGAATCATATATTCCCGAAAGAAGGCAGGATAAAACTATAGTTCCTGTCCTTCCATTTGTGGCTGTTCCAGCTTCAGGCTGTATTTCAGCTTTCTTTTCTTTATCAATTACATACGGTCCAAGGCCACACCTCAGATCTGCCTTGTGTCCTTTTATCTGATCAAAGCATAACAAAAATCCTGTAAGTAGCCCTGTTATGCGAAGTTTCTCCTGGTCATCAAGCTTCTGGTAGGAAGTATCCGAAAGATCGGTAGTACCATCCGCACTGTAAAGTTCTACCATTACCCTTCCAGGTTCTCTGTCACTTTCTGCCGTATTAAACGATGCAGTAATTGAAGGCAGGTCATCCTCATACTGTTCCTCGTAGAGAATCCTGACCGTTGACTTGATAACCCCATTTTCATCTTTTCTTGAAGTGAGAAAGACGGCATCGCTGGCCTCTCCTGTTTTAACAATTGCCCCTGGCAGCATATAAAAAATACCGTTCTGCCAGACAGCAGCCTTAAGCGAATTCTCTATAAGAACATCCCTGTAGTAATACATGATGCCGTTATTTTTTATACCACATACTGCCCCATTTATCTCTACCTGATTTCCTTCCTCATCCAGATCATCTCCTATGTATGCTGTTCCTTTCTCTTGATTAATAATACCGGCTTTCTGAGCTTTTATAACTGCATTTTTCACATATAGATGGCCTTCATTTTTTATTCCTGTGCCACACGATCCGGTCTCTTCTGAAATCTGGGTATCATCACTAATAATAACTGCTCTGCCACTCTCTTTGACACAAATGCCATACCCCTGAAGCGAAGTCCAGATATTTGTCTGTGCTGTCCCGTTTATTTCCATATATCCGCCCATGGCATCATCTTCAAGAATATTATCAGAGCCATTTTTTCCGATTACAATTCCTCTTAACCTGCCGTTCAGAGTAAACGGCTTCCCGCTCTCTATATATACTGACCCAAACTGGGCATCTATCCCTGTATCTGCGGCATTAATTTTTCCTCCTGTTATCGTAAGGATAGAATTATTTCCAAAATCCAAAAAAGCCGATACATCATTGTTCCTTGTCGCTGCTCTTTCTACTATCTTTGCCCTTTCCTGATTTCCCTCTCTTATTACTATAAAATTCCTTATGATACCGATATTTCTGTTTTCTGATATTCCTGTATCATCTGATGTGATTTTAATATCATCAGGAAGATCAAGTCTCATACAGTTATAGATACCACAGCATTCTGCTCTGTCTTCCTCTGCCACAGTTTCCCAAGCCCCAGAGTGGGTTGTACTGATATTCACATTCTCCTCTATGATAAGGTTTCCACGGTTTTGAATTCCAAAACTGTTAGTCTCTGCATCCTCTAAAAAAGCACCTGTAATTAAAGACATGGTAGTATTCGAAACCGTCACAATACCTTTTTCACCAATTTTTTTCTGATAACTTTCCCCGTCAAAAAGCTCCCCGCTAAGCGCCTCCTCAACTGCTGCGTAGGAAGCATCATCAAATACATCAATACCTCTAATACCATAGATCTGACATCCACTTATATATAAAGTCCCGCTTGATCTGAAGTCAAAAGCGTCTCCGCAGTCACCTCTCGCTTCACAGTCAGTAACCGAAGCATATGAATCACCCTGCAGCAGCATTCCATTGTATCTGCCATAAATGGTGCTTTTCGACACACTTACATCTGCCTTAACACTTCCTGAATTCTGTACCAGAATGCCTGTTCCAGCATAGTCTTCAAAGTTAGTATAGCTGAATCTACCCTTTTCACCCATTCCGTATAGATATGAATTTCTGATAGTGGCATCCCCATTTCTAGGGACTATAGCACTATTATGGGCCAGAACAGTACAGCTGTCTAAGACCAGATGTCCTGTAGAAGACTCATGCTCATCAAAAGTGCTGTCATATCCTACCTCTATTCCGCAGCCAGCATCACTTCCAGTAGAATTCACTATTTCATACTCACCACCATAAGTCTTTGTATATACAAGTGACCCTGAAAACGCATGCAGTACTGCACCAGATAGATTAAGCTTAGCACCATTAAACACATGGAAAATAAAGCCGTAAACGCCTCGCTTTATAGTATGGCCACCACCTGCTATAGTCACACTTGAAATAGACCCACTTACAAGCCATCTCTGTCTTGGAAGGCCATCTATATCTGACTGCAGGCTGCCACAGTCTATTTCCGCACCCAATGAAAGTGATGAATACTTATGAACTTTTTCTTTTAGATCATAAGCATTGCGAATTATGGTATCCTGTGGTGTAGTTCTCACATCTGAAAGGCTTCCACTAACCGTACGGCTCTCTTTGACATAGTAGGTATATGGTTCTGGATTACCCTCAGAATTTATCCTGGTTCCTGGTCTTGGCGAGTCGAAGTAATATGTCTGCGTATAGGATATAACAACAGTATAGGTCTCATAATCCAACAGATTCGAAAGTCTGACCGTACAACTGTTACCTGAAGATGACAACTCTATTTCAGCAGCTCCACTGTCATTTCTGCCTGCTCCTGTCGTATCCCAGGAGCTAAGAGAAAATACCACAACGTCAGTATAACCATCACTGCTTTTCGATGGCACAGAAAAATTCATGGTTTCTTTATATCGCCCATTGCCAGAGGACGCCGCAACCTTTCTGTCAGCTGTTTTTATAAGTACTGGTGTCTTATTGGATTTCTTTTTGTTTTTCTTATCTGATTCTCCAACAGCTGACGGCTTAATTAAAGAATCTTTCTCAGATGTCGCTGTTTTAAAAGAGTCCTTATATGCACCAGCTTCAGAATTATTTTCTTCAATGATCTCGTTTTTTATTTCCCGTTTTTCATACTTCTCATCTTTTAACTGATTTTCGCCTGCATATACACTCAAACTCCCAAAACTCCCAGGCAAAAATAATGCCAGTGCCAATATGCCTGCAAGTCCTCTTTTGATTCGTCTCCTCTTCTGCATAGAATCCCCTCACCTGTATACTGCTATACGCTTTGTAACTCCGTTTTCTTTTTGTTCGTTCCATCTGACAAAGGAATGCCCCTTGTACTCTGGTGCCTCTATATCAGCTGTCACCTTCATTCCAGACGCAAATCTCTTCTGATAGTACAGATAATCCTCTCCCTCTAAGTAGTCAAAGCCTGCCTCCTTGGCAGCCTGCCACGGAATATAGTAATTTATATACTCCGATGGTCTTCTGCTCTCTCTTTCTACTATCTGTACCGTTGACGCACTGACTGTTCCTGTCTTTCCGTTCGGATATGTAAAATACTCTGTCACCTTAGCTGAAAGTATCCCTTTATAGATGTCAGCTGCCTTGATCTCTATCTCAACACGCTGCCCTGAGTCAGAGCTGTCAGCAGAATAGACTTCTCCATTTTCAGAGACAACTCTGCCATCTGTTTTCATTTTGCCAAGGAAGCTTGTGATAAAATCTGCTGCAAGTGCGTCATTATCATTTATCTGTGTCTTCTGTGTGAGGCAGGCATTCTCAAGTGACTGCCTGGCTGACACTTTAAGTGCCCTCTCAAGTTCTGTCTGCCTCAGGTCTTTAGAATGGACACTCATCAGAATAATAACCACCAGAACAGTCACTATCGTGCTTATACAAACTATTGCCACATGTTTCATTCCCTGCCCCTCCTCTTGTCTACAAAAACAAAAATCTGGTAATTACTTACAATGGAATTTGAGTCAGTAACCGATGTTACAATCCTGTATGTCCCAGGCAGATTAAACTCCAGATAGGAATCGCTGCCTGACATATCTACATGAACTACCTGATCGGTCACCTCATAACCATCACTATGGCGGTCATTTTCTCTCAGCAGATATACTGAATTGATGTGTACTCTCTTAGCATTGCCATTCTTCAGTCCAATAAGAGCCGCTGCATCTTTTTCATAGTAAACTTTCTGATAGAGTCCCACCTTCATATCACCCTGCATAGCTATATTATCAGCATGGATAGAAAGCCTGTCACCTAGAGCTTTCTCCCCTTCCTCTGCCTCAGCCTTGATAATCCCACTGTCTAAAACTCCTGTCATTTGACCTGACAGCATAAAGAGGCCTATCCCTGTAAAAACAAGAGCCATTATCAGTACAAATGTCACCCCGGAGATTATAGAATTCCCATATTCCTTTATCAGTGCGTGCATACTTCCTCCCTCTTTACAGCAGATACCCGCAGTAAGATGTCATAATACTGTGCAGGGCTCCGCTTCTGCTTAAAAAAATAAACGTAAAAAGCCCTATTACTGCGATAACAGCAACTGCTCCAGCTATACTTTCTCCATATTCCTTTATTAATTCCTGCATCTGTCTCCCCATCCTTTCTAGGTGATAACATTCAGAAACATTGTAAAAAAACCAGCGATCAGTATCCCTGTAATCACATACAGGATGGCTTCACCATGATCTGCAATAAGCTCCTTCATAGACTTTTCCTCATGTCATAACTGACGATACAGAGTGTTTAGTCGTAAAACCTATGACCGGCACTCTGAAGCTGTAATTTAGTGTTGCTCTGGCATAAGAGATATGCTTTTTTCCATTCTGTCTGGCTTTTACAACCTCAAGCGCATCTTTTCCTTCACCAAACTGTTCCTTTGCATCTTTTCTGCAGGCCTCTATGACCTCGTCCGAATAATTGGAATTCTCGATTTTCTCCACATATCCAAGTAGTGCCCGGTTCGCATTAGACGCCTGTATTGAAGAGGCAATAAGGCTTATCCCCATACTCGTAAGCAGGAAAAAGAAAAACAGTCCTGCAAATGATTTAAATACTGTCTCCATACTCTCCTCCTATACGATTCCTGTCGCCATACTGCCCATATATACTGCAAACAGAAGGATCATATCGCAGACAAGCTTCAAGCCTCCTGTAAGCTGTGGTGCAAGAAAGAGCGCATACATTCCTGCAAGAGAATCTGAATTCTGCTGCCTTTTTGCCTTGTCACTCATCTCCTGATTTCGTTTGATGATCTCCGAAATCTGACCTCTGGCCTCTCCACCTTTTCCTTCTGAGATAGAATAGAGCATCTTCATCGTACTCCTGACCTCCGGAAGCGTGAATTCAGACAGAAAATTCATATATGCCCTCTTGTCATTCGGATCTATCCTGAGTGCCCCTATCATCTCCTTCAATGCAGGTTTTAAGATTGCCGGAGCATTGTCATACGATTTAAAAATTGCCACCTGTACATTCTCAGACTGCATAAGGAGTGAAAGCTGCATAAGCCACTCAGGGAAGCAGGCCTTGATATGCTCCTGCAGATGCTTCTTTGCTGTACGCTTGCCTAAAGAATCTAAAATGCCATTTCCGTACTTTTGAAATCTCTCATACTGCCGCAGATACTCTTTCTCCTTGTCCTTATCGTCTGCTAAATACCCGGCTGTAAGAAGCGAATCCGCCTTGTAATAGATCAGAAGATCTAAGACAAGCACCACTACTGTAACCGCCTGTGCAAATGGATTAGCTGACACATCAAGATTCATCTGGCCTGCCATATAGTAGATCATCGAGCATAGAAGCAGCGAGGTGATGATGGAAAGCACTATCTCTCTTCTCTTCACCTTCTTTTCCTGCTGCAGCGAATAAACTCTGTCAGCCCACATCCTTCTCGATTCAAGAAGCAGCTCAATAGACTCTGAATACTCACCACCTAAGGCTTCAGTTCTAAGAGCGAACCTGTGCATTACTGTAAGTCCCTCATATGGATATTCCTTCTCAATACCCTTTAATGCCTTCTCCTCAAAATCAGATTCGTTATAAGTATTCTTGATATGGTCTATAGCTTTCTCAAGAGTTTTTTTCATCTCTCCCTCTTCGAAGATATCATGAGTATCCTCAAGAGAGGTCAGAACCTTTCTGCTCTTCATAAATGA
This sequence comes from uncultured Lachnospiraceae bacterium, assembly GCA_900316165.1. Classification (GTDB taxonomy): domain Bacteria; phylum Bacillota; class Clostridia; order Lachnospirales; family Lachnospiraceae; genus Weimeria. Next base: position 57,347 of record ONBW01000007.1, read on the forward strand.
GTAGAGAAACTGCTCCATGTAGATGTTAAGATCTGAGAATTTCTGCTGATAATATCTGTTCCTGTAGGTGTTCCTTAAAAGAAGAGGAAGTATAATCATTCCAGCTATAAACAGAATTATCTGCGGTATTACATGCAATCCAAAAAATCTTCCTAGTAAGAACAACCCCAATATAACAAACAGATACCTGAAAAATGCCTGCTTAGGTGAAAATACATATCCATACGCTGCCAGCTCATCTGACAGCTGCTTTCTGTTTCCTGCCAACGAAAGTCATCCCCCTTCTCTTTCTCTTTATGAATTCATCCTCCATGTCTGTAAGCATTCCGGCCACCTGTGCCTGCCTCTCTTCACTATCATAGGAGGAATCGTCTCTGTACTGTGCTCTGCTATCTGCGACTGCCAGCGCATTCCTGTCACGGGTTAAGACATACTCCTTAACCGGGATCTCCTCGTCCGAAGAATTTTCCAGCGTTTCAGGAGTCTTTTCAGTCTCTTCGTAACTGTACGGATCATCTATATGAGCCTCTGCAAATTTCTTCTTTATCACTTCCGGAAAATCACAGTCCGTAGGCTCACCCTGATCAAGAACCAAAACACAGCTGTTTTCTCTATTTTCCCTGTAAAAAAATCCAATCTGGTCTACATACCTGATCAGATCAAACGCTCCATTATCCCGCTTCTTAAGCTTTCTTCTGATAAGTACAGCCACATCTATAAAGCTGTAGATGTCATTCTCAAGCCTGCCCTCAGAGCGCAGATTCCCAGCCATATTCATCATACGGTCAGGGACCTTTCTGACGTCATCTGTGTGAAGCGTCGTCATACCTCTTACTCCTGTAGAAAAGCCTTCGAGCAGATAAACTACCTCTTTGCTTCTCGCCTCAGATAGCATCATCCATTTCGGATTAAGTCGTAGACAGGTCTTAATAGCTTTCGTATAATCCATAACTGGGTTGATACGCAGCTCAACTGAATCTGCTCCAGGATTTAAAAGACTGTAATGCCACTCTGGGTTGTCCTCTATCGTAATAACTCTCTGTTCTACAGGGATATACGAAGAAAAATACTTCGCACACTCAGTCTTTCCTACGCCTGGCTCTCCACAGAAGACGAGATTCATCCTCGAGTGCACACAGTTTATCAATAGATTTATCATCTGATCTGACAGATACCCGTCCCTTACCATTCCCTCACGGGTAAGTCTTGTAAAAGGCATAGACTTTCTGATACAGATAGCCCTGCCAGTAATAGCTGCTGACTCGTGGACAATAGTTATACGAAGTGTATCCGTTTCAGCCTCGAGTACGGGAGACTGTTTGTGAAACTGCTTGCTGACACAGTTCGCGACTCTCTTCGTAAAAGCATTAACAAACTCTTCAGGAAGCTGCTTATCAGACGGATACCTCTGATTTCTCGTATCCGAAAGCCACAGCCTTCTGCCATCAAAGTCTATGTCAGTAATAGACTCATCTGAAATATACTGATAGAGAGGCCCGAAAAACTCCGGGCTGATCTCCACCTTTTCTTTTTCTTCCGCCATACATCACCTCAATTCTCTATGATCAAGGTGATGTCGGTAAAACGCCTTTGCTGGCATTCGAGAAAAATCCACTGATAAGGTCGGAAAAAGCTTTTCCAACGACACTCGACCCATCTTTTCCGATAAGAAATGTCACAAGTGCTATAAGTGCTAAAATGGCCACTACTGTAATCAGGGCTGGCCCATATTCCTTGAGTATATCCTGCATTCTGGTATCCCCTTTCGATACATGCTGCCGGCGGAGCCGGCGTTAATTGATCTGGTAAAAATAAGACGCGTCCCCAGCACTGCTTCTTAAATATCAGCTGTGCTTTTTTAAAATGATACACTCAAAAAGCCCCTAATTCAATTAAGCGCCGATTAAAGATTTATAAAATAATTTTTATTTTTTAAACACAATCTGTTCACGAAAGTAAAATAAATAAATATGATTTTTGATGTGAAAAATATGGCAAAAATCCAAATATGAATTTTTTATTAATAATTGGTTTTAACCAGAGAAGGCTGGAACCGTTTTTTGACACACATAAGCAGGATACGTTTATTTTTTGATGATAAGCATAAAAAAAGACAGCCCCGAAGGGCTGTCCAAAAATCAGTTCAGTGCCTCAAGCATCCTCTCTGTCATCGGCTCGAAAGGCGCCTTGATCTCATAGCACTTTCCCTCGTCCTCTTTTTTGGCGTACTCAGGATCGATAGGCAGGCGGCCAAGCACAGGAAGTCCAAGCTCCGCTGCCACCTCATCTATATGGCTCTCGCCAAATACAGAAAGCTTCTCGCCGCAGTGCGGGCACTTCATATAGCTGTAGTTCTCCACGATTCCGAGAACCGGAATGTTCATCATCGAAGCCATATTGTAAGCCTTCTTTACGATAAGGCTTACGAGGTCCTGAGGGCTGGTCACGATTACGACTCCGTCCACAGGAAGCGACTGGAATACTGTGAGAGGCACATCACCAGTTCCTGGCGGCATATCCACGAAGAGATAGTCCAGATCACCCCAGACTATATCAGTCCAGAACTGCTTTACAGCGTTTGCGATAACAGGGCCTCTCCAGATAACCGGAGCTGTCTCGTCGTCAAGCAGGAGGTTAATCGACATGATCTTCGTGCCGTCCTCAGCCTCAATCGGGTAAGAGCCCTTGTCGTCTCCGTATGCCGGGCCATGTACGCCGTACATCTTCGGAATCGAAGGTCCCGTGATATCGGCATCAAGTATGCCGACCTTATATCCGGCGCGCACCATCATAGATGCCAGCTGTCCGGTAACGAAGCTCTTTCCGACTCCGCCCTTTCCGCTGATAACACCGATCACATGCTTAATAGACGAGTATTTGTTCAGATCCTCGTGGAAGTCTGTCTTCGCCTGCTTCTGCTCTCCCTTGATCCCTAAGTCCTTCCTGAACTGAGCGACCTCTTTATCGATC
>ONBW01000078.1 GCA_900316165.1 uncultured Lachnospiraceae bacterium
TTGAAAAGTTGAAAACGTGTATAAACTTTTTCAACTTTTCCAACCATTATCTCAGAGAATCCGCACTATGGCTAGATGACGGGTTATCTACCATTTACAGAGGATCTTGGAAATGTATTGATGTCTATCGGTTGCGAGTCGAGATTAAAACCTGAATATAATGGCAAGTATTACGATCTTGGTATCAATGAAGAAGGATATCCGAAGACCGGTATCAAGAATGAGAAATAACACCAAGAACAAAAAACTTGCCGGATCTGAAAACTGTATGCCGGAGAGCTTCATTAATTTGTCAGAATGGTAAGGGCAATCATTTTTGCAACACCCTTTGAGCAGACGGTGATGGAATTTTTCTTTCCATTTCCGTCTACTATTTAGCTGATGTGTTATCATAACTGGCTTTTCATGGGTAACAGTGGGTGGAAAGCACCCGCAACCCCAGTGTTTATGCTGACTATGCGGTTTTAGGTTTCCGATTGGGAAGTGGAATCCTCAAATGCCTTACCTCTTGGTGATACTCAAAAAAAATAAAAGAGCAAAGGCGGGAATCGAACCCGCCCGTAGGTCCACGTTTGCTCTTTTTTGTCGGTTATTAGTTTTGTTTGTTGGCTAAGTTATCTCTTCTTTGCTTTAACAACCTTTGTGACCTTATAATTCTTTACAGTATAGGTCTTGCCCTTAATAGTAACCTTGCCGTTCTTTACAAGAGCGCCGCTCTTTTTTGCAACGTACTTCTTGCCATTAACGGTAAAAGCCTTGTTCTTTACAATAGAACCGGCACGGTTGGTATAAACCCTGCTTCCTGTAGAAGCAAGTGTAACAAAAGCCTTCTTAGCAATCGTTCCATCCTTCTTGGCTACATAGGTCTTTCTTCCAACCTTTACCTTCTCTGAAGAAGCTACAACACCATCAGAGTTGATAAGATAAGTCTCGCCCTCAAACTTTGTCTTGCTGTTTGCAGGAATAGCCTCGCCGTTCTTGTCTGTAAGTACAACGCCATCCTCGGTAAGTACAGCTGCGCTCTTAAGGACGTTATTATCTGCATCCTTAAAGACATCGCCGTCCTGTACACCCTTAACTACGTCAAGGTCGGTGTTATTCTCGCCGTACTCGATAGTCTCAGGCTTTGTCGGCTGAGGGTTAGTCGGTTGCAGATTCGGCTGAGGGTTAGTTGGCTGTGGATTCGGCTGTGGGTTAGTTGGCTGTGGATTGGTCGGAGTAGTTGTTGAACCAGAAGTTGAACCGGAGGTTGATGAACCAGAGGTTGACGAACCGGATGTACCACCCTTTCCAGTATCTACACCGATAGATGAACCAGTGCTTGCGCTACCGCCCTTTCCTGTATCAATTTCGATAGCAGAACCTGTGCTTGCACTAGGATTCTTTCCTGTATCAACGGTCTTACCACCCTCGCCAGTCTTGGTATCCTCGCTTGGCTTGGTGTCATCAAGCTTAGTCTCGCCATCTGTCTTGGTTCCCTCGTCTGCCTTGGCATCGCCATCTGCTTTACCTGTCTCGCCCGAAGGAGTAGTCTCACCTGTGCCAGTCTGACCTGCACCTGTACCGGTCTGACCCTCGGTTTTGTCCGTGTCGGTCTTGCCATCAGAAGTTGCCGATTCGTCTGTCTGCTTTCCAGTAGACGACTGACCTGCACCTGCCTCGCCAGTCTGCTCCTTTGTGTCTGTGCCAGTTGCATCAGACTGTTTCTCACCACTCTCCTGAGTTCCCGCAGTAGTTCCTGCCTCTGTTGTAGTCTCAGTCTTTGGAGTTGCGTCCTCAGAAAAAACCGGAGCTGCCGTTCCTGCAACTGTTGTTGCTGCTGCGAGCGCTGCTACAAGCGCTCTGTACTGACCTGCTTTCATTAGTAAAAACCTCCTTTGTCTCTTTTAATTGATCTGCCTGTCGAGACAATGCAAGCAGATAAAATGTTACCTCCCGGAAATACCGGATATCCTTTTACGGATAAAGACAGAGGTAGGAGTTGAACCTACAGGAGCGTATATATCAGGAGGTAAGTATTAACCTCAATAGTGACAACCAGTGAAAAAGGTTTGTTAATGTGGATTTTCACGTTCCTACCTTTCTCTGCCAGATTGTTGTTATCCCCTTTAAGGGAAAAAGGCAGAGGTGGGAATCGAACCCACAGAGACGTACAAAGCCACTTAGATACACACCTGACTGTTCCCACGGATTTTCCCTGTCTGGTTCTGATTACCAAGTTTAGCTTGAATCGTACCCATTCTCAGGCTTTGGAGTTACAAGTGTAAATCTATTTGAACCAGAACCTTTATTACCAAGCAGTCCCACGACTACATTAGCGGTAAATTTCTGTCTTGCGGCAAGGACGTACAGTCAATCACCCTATAAATATATATATTAAACATCATCGCTTTGATATGTTCATTATATTAAACATGTTTATTTTATACAATCTTTTCAAATAAGTCAATCCCCTCTATTATTTTTTTAAGGAGACTTTGCTTATGATCGACTACAAACCCTTTTGGGACACACTTGAAAAATCTGATGATAACTGGTATACACTTACACATAAGCACAATATAAATTCCGCGACACTACACCGCTTAAAACATAACCTACCAATCTCTACTGTTACCATTGATCTATTTTGTAAAATTCTGCATTGTGAAGTATCTGATATTATCCGTTATATTCCAGACGAAAAACAACAATAAAAGGACTATCCGTTATACAGATAGTCCCTTTTCGTTACACATATAATCCATAATACTCACATCTGGATTCCCTTTTGTCTACTACACCATTTGTTAACTGTCAAGTGAAAAAGTCCGCACCCCCTTATGAAGTTCTAAAATGTACACTTTTTGGTATGACAGATTTTTTCTGTTAGATCTGCTGCTTCGGAACAAACTCTATCCTAAGAGTCATCCCCATACCATCAGCCAATCGCTTAAGTAAATTTACAGAAGGATTTCTCGTACCATTCTCTAATTTACTGATATCAGCCTGATTGATTCCGGTACGTTCTGCCAGCTCCTTTTGAGTAAGATTCTGGGATATACGAGCATCAACAATAGCTCTGATCACATCCATCTCAGGCTGTATTGCTTCGTATTCCTTACGAAACTCTTCATCTTTAAGCTGTTCTGAAAGCATATTGTTTAATGTTTTCATGATCATCCCATCCTTTCTATATAATCAGCTCTTCTCTCCTTTGCCAGCCTTATCTCTTCTGGCGGAGTCTTTTGCGTTTTCTTCACAAAGCCATTGGTCAGTATTATCTTACCCTCGTAGTAGAAGAAATCTGACTGCTTCCACGGGCTTTTCCCGTGGGGTTCTAATTACCAAGTTTAGCTTGTAATCGTACATCATTTTCAGATTTTGGAGTTACAAGTATAAGTCTATTTGAATCAGGACTTTTATTACCAAGCAGTCAGGCGACCACATTAGCGGTAAATTTCTGCCTTACGGCAAGGACGTACAGTCAATCGCCCCGATATTAGGTTATTAAGCTACTTTAATTCCACTATTTAATATTCTTATCTTATTAGCCTTAATCCATGCGATTAGGGCTTTTTCTTTGTTGTATTGAGCCTTAAATTCTGCAATACATTTTTCTTTATCTATGTTCTGTGTTCTATAATCGTAGCAGTAAAGCAGATATGATGAATACCAGTCTCTTTGTACTTCAGTACCATCACGAAGTTTATACAGCCTGTCAGACAATTTCTTTTTGATGTAATCATCAGCCGTATGGTCGTACTGGCTTGCCCTGTAATTGTTCGGAACTTCTATATAAGTACCACCTGTAACCTTAAACTTCTTTTCTACTGTAGTCTGGAATCCAGATGGACATCGGTTCTTTATGGATTTGCCAAACCGCTTTTTCTTGTTGAACTTGCCATTATCGTTTTTAGTGGTTTCTTTAGCCCGTTTCATGAGTTTGCTTGCATTTTTAGGTTCTGTAATAAAGGTGTCTCCAAGACTTCGCAAATGGTTAGAATCCTCATTTATTGCAAGCTGTCTGTTTACAGCATTGATACGACATAATTCTGTATGTTTAGTTTTTAGTCTCTTATAATGATTTGAGTATTTCCAAGTCTTACGACCTTTCTTAATAGTTCCATCATCATTATAATTCTGTGGATTCGTTGCCCGCCTTGACCTGTCCATGGCACGATAAAGGAGCCGTTCCTTTCTTTCGGATGTATGGATACTGTTGCCACGCTCCGAAAGATTTTTTAAACCGACCTCAGTATCCGATGTATATGCAACCGTCTGCGTTCCGATATCAGCGCCTATCATACCCTTGCCGTATATGTGACGGGGATTGCCATACTTGTCATATTTAGGCATCGCTTTTCCTTCAATGGTTAGATGTAGATATAGTCTGTATTTACCTCTTATCAACTTAGGCACGAGAGTAGCATAGCATGGTCTGTATGTATCTATACAGCAGGCATCTTCGATAAATGTATTAACAGCTTTATTATCTATAATCTCCGGTTCGGACAGATAAGATAAAATAGCATCTACTTCATCCTGTTGAAACCTATCTTTTAACTGTATCCCAAACATAGTTTTACCAAGCTTAAATTGCAGCTTATTGCCCTTAACGGACACTGGTATGCCACGATTTATCTGTTTTGCCCTGATGCATGGCAGCTCTCCGTATTTAGAGAAATGAATGGTATTGCCATTATCATATAGGCATTTTGCGATACCACGCCATACATCCTCAGCTTTGGTGAGGGCAAATATAGCATCTATACCATATTTCTTGCCTATCGGAATCATGGACTTTCTGCAGAAATCCCATGTGACGTTATATTCAGACTGCATTTCATTAAGCTGTTTTGCCAAAACCCTGCGTTTATCTTTTTCTTGAGTATTGCCATATAATTTAAGCAGTTTGCGGTATCTTTTCGTACGCAGGAGCTGGTCATAATTCTTTCTCATAAGCCCGACAAGTTCATTGCCCGCTTTGCGTATCTTATCAGAAAGAGTAACTACCTTCACGACATCAGAATATGGCATATCAGTTTCAGCAACAAGGATATGCCTGTCCGAAAGTTTATGAAATTGCTTCAATACTTTCCTATATTCTTCTGTCATGATTTTTCTGCTCCTCGATATATTCCTTAACTGTAGCTTCGCTTATATGTCCTACCGTTGATACAAAATATCCCCTTGACCATAATACTCCACAACGGGCGTAAAACTGTTTCAACTGCGGGAAAGCCTTAAACATTTCAATAGCGCTGATACTTTTAAGCGTCCTTACTATATCGCAGGGGGCAACTGTCTGCGGACAATCCACGAATATATGTATATGGTCTGGCATCACTTCCAATGCTTTGATTTCATATCCGTATTGATTGCAGATGTCAGCAAGGATGTTTTTTAGTTTATCGTCAGCGCCTTTCTGCAAGACAGAAAATCTGAACTCAGGGCACCAGATGATATGATACTGCGTCAGATATTTACAATGCGAAGCACTATGATATTGTTCCTCGCTCACTGTCTTTTTCTCCTAATTGATATTTTTCCTGAATCCCTCTGCGCATCAGGTCAAGAAATGCAATGGTTTCACCTTCCTCAACAGAATAGATGCGCGCAAGGTTCTCAAGCTGGGTTTTCCATTCAGACGGGATAGAAATATTGATTTGAACGTTATTACTTTTAGAACGTGCCATTTTTTATTATCCCTCCATGCTTTCAAAAGTTCATTTGCAGTAAAATCGGGTTATTGATTTATGCATATATTATATATTCAATCTATGCATATGCCAAGTAGCGGAAATGCAGTTTTACATAGAAAAGTGGCTTTCATCCCACAGGCTTTTCCTGTGGGTTTTACGCCACAATTTATAACTTAAAAAAAATCCATAAACACAACTAACAGGTGCACTCAGAATCCACTATATCCTAAATCCTTGAGACCTATACCAAGCTTTGAACTGAGTGCAGCATCCTCAGCCTCTAATGCTGGCTCTACATATGCAGATAATGAAGCACTGGAAGTGTTATCAACATCAGAGAAGAATCCCATGAATCCTTTGAGCTGCTGCCCCTTTACATAGCTTGAC
>ONBW01000094.1 GCA_900316165.1 uncultured Lachnospiraceae bacterium
GAAAAGAGCCAAGTCTGAAGATTGTATGAGTATAACCTCCAGGCTTGACCACTTTCAAAATCTTGTTTTAATCACTTATACATTCATGAAACACCCCTAACTGCTTCACTACCGTTGTCACTCCATTTCCGTCAATCGTGATCGTATATGCATTTTCAGGACTCACAGAGCCAAAATATACAATCGCCGTGACTAAAGCCTTATTTCGGAATGTCATGATATTATACGCATCATTGTCCTTCAACCCATAAACGGCGGCATCGAAATACTCCAGCTGCCGGTCCTCATTCGCATTTACCAGAGCGTACTGAGTCACATACTGCGAACTGGCATCCGCATTCGGATCGAACCAGTGCCCGTCCCAGTCGAGATCGCCTGAGATAGCAATAGTATTGGAAAAATACACCGGCACGCCAGTATAGTTATGTACCATGATCCTGACAGATGAATTGGTACCGGTCTGGTTGCTGTAAAAAAGCTGCGCATGGAAATTCTGCTGTATCATCGTCTGATTGACAGGTACAGTAACCTTCAGAGATGCCTTCTTCTTTCCAGCCTTGAATGTGATTGTCGCTGAACCTGCCTGCATCGGGGTAAGTCTGAATGTAGTCTTCTTGCCGCTCTGCTTTCAGTATTGCCATACACCTTAGTTTTATCTGTATTATGTAATGGCTTTGGGGAGTTCTCCAGGTGCAGCGTGCCAAAGATTAGTGCAAATATTTTTAACTATTTTATTTGAAAAAATGGGCTTTCCGTGGTATTCTAGTCATAAGAAATTATTCCAGCTACACTACCTGTACCATGTACAACTGGTGCAGAAGCAAGGACACCAGCATATATGGAGACTATATGAACGGACGTATAATGCCTGTTGGTAAGCAGGACTTTGAAGAAATCAGACAGAAAAATATGGTATATGTCGACAAGACCCGATATGTATGGGATCTGACCAGGACAAGCATCCCATATTTTCTTTCACGTCCGAGGCGGTTCGGCAAGAGCCTTTTTACTTCTACGCTCGAATGCTATTTTCGGGGGAAGAAGGAGCTTTTCGAGGGACTTTACATTTACGATAAGGAGAATGCACGCGGAAATAATGCGTGGACTGAGTACCCGGTTATCGCTTTTTACCTTTCCAGTGGAGAATTCAATGAGCCGGACGGCATGAGCGACATTCTCAATGGTGTGCTTGAAAACTGCATAAATGAATATGGCCTTCACGACAAATACGCTATTTCAGGCAAAACCCTGACTATGAGGTTCAGAAACGTGATCATGAACCTGTACAATAAGACGGGCAGGGAAGTCGTCATACTGGTCGATGAATATGACAAGCCCCTTCTGGATACAATGTACTCTAATCCTGAGCAGGAGGAGAAAAACCGTTCCCTATATAAGAGCTTTTTCTCTGCACTCAAGGATATGGACAGGTATCTGAAGTTTGTTTTTTTCACCGGAATCACGAAGTTTACGAAGGTGTCAATTTTTTCTGACCTGAACCAGCTTGATGATATCTCTCTGGATAACGACGTCGATGGCATCTGCGGCATTACGGAGGATGAGCTTTTAGATAATTTCCAGCCTGAGATTACTGCGCTTGCTGATGCTCAGGGGCTCTCGCATGAAAAGTGCATTGAAAAACTCAGGAAGATGTATGACGGCTACCATTTTTCTGAGTACGGGGTCGGGGTTTACAACCCGTTCAGTCTGCTGAATGCTTTTTCTAAGAGAAGATTCAAGCGTTACTGGTTCGGCTCAGCTACGCCTGAGATTCTGATCAAGAAGCTGCAGGACTCTGATATCCCGCTGTCGCGTATCGGTGAGGATGTCGATGCGACGGAGGAAGAGCTTGAGGATTACACGCCTGAGAATGGCAACCCGATTCCACTGTTCTACCAGACCGGATATCTGACGATCTGTGGTTATGATCCTGAGTTTGAGCTTTATTCGCTGGAGTTTCCGAATGATGAGGTGAAGTACGGGTTTATGAACTCACTTGTGCCGTATGTGCTGGGTGTGAGGAATGCTGAGAATCCGGTTTCTCTACGATATATGTTTATGGATCTGAAGAACGGCAAGCCGGAGTCATTCATCAATCGTCTGACGGCACTGCTTGGCGGGATTGCTTATCCGGAGGGAGTGCAGCCGGAATACGAAGGCGAATGGTCAAGGCAGGTTTATCTCATTATGACGCTTCTGGGTGCTCACGCCCAGACTGAGATTCACATGGCCACCGGACGCGCTGACTGCGTCGTGAAGACGCCTGACTATATCTATGTGTTTGAATTCAAGCTGGATAAACCGGTTGAGGATGCGATGAAGCAGATTGAAGATAAAGGGTATACGGTCCCATATCAGGCAGATAGCAGGAAACTGTTCAAGGTCGGGGTTGTGTTCTCGAGTGAGAAGAGGAATGTGACTGAGTGGAAGATTGAAAAGTAACCTGAATATTCGCAAAGCTGCACCATCTGTACCAGGTACAGATGGTACAAGCCATCGCTGTCATCCCAGCCCTTTCAACCCACCCATCAGCATATTCGCCGTCATATCGGCGAGTGTATCCAGATCAGGTCTGTCATCGGCCGGCTTCTTTCTCCATCGACGGTATACCCCGAAGGCCACATCAGAGATGAATCCACTCACCATCCCGAATTCTTCAGGATTCGTACAGAATTCCCTGAAGAAATCAGATCCGAAATACTTTTCTCTCACCTGCTTTGAAAAATCGCAGTAATCACTATCATTCAGCAGTTTCTTTTCAGCCGGCTTGTCTGTATTAAGGAAATGGTAAAATAGCCCCACCCCCCCCGAGTGATTTTTCAGGCATTTTATTAAGGCTTGCCAGCATCTCCGACACCATATCCTCCCGGATACTACCCAATACATCATCCTTCGAAGCGAAATGCTTGTAAAAAGTCACTTTAGTCACTGGTGCTCCCTGCATTATCTGCTCGATCCTGATCTGCCCATACGGCTCCTTGCGGATCAACTCTAGCATTGCCCGTTTAATATCGCGGTCGGTCTTCCCGATGCGGGAATCTTTTTTATTTGAAACGGTTCTTGGCATAAGTGTCTCCAGTTCTTTTTATTATCCTTTTCAGTGGCATCTATAATATATGCCTCTCCCCATTGTGTCAAGTCTTAAATACTCCTACTGCGCTATCACGTTCACCGTCGTCTTATATGTCTTCCCTGTCACGGAGAGCTTCGCCGATACAGTCGCTGTGCCTGGGGCGATGCCAAGCAAATTCCCGTTCTTTGAAACCTTGACGACCTTCGCATTCGATGACTTCCAGGTGATTTTATTTATGTCGGATGTATTATACTTGAAGACTGGAGTGATGGTCAATGACTGGCCGGTGATAATGGTGTAGCTCGGGTCAAGTGTAATGTATTCTTTCTTGGAGTTCTTGAAAGATTTTATTCGAGACTGATTCTTCCTAATCGCCGTCTGTTTATCTTGAGCTGAGTGTGGGTCTTCTTTTGCCACTGCTTCTATAGCTTTTGTACCATAAAAATCAAATGTCTTGTTGGACACTTTCGCATAACCGGTCACATAATGAGCACTGCCAGAATTCTGTTGAGTGATATCGAGGTTCTCAAGGGATACAAAATGATAATAAATATCTGTCTGCGTTTCCTTATTATACACTTTCACTATATATGGTTCATCCGTTGAATACAGCGTTCCATTGATCCATGTGTATGTATTCCTCAGATCCTGGTCTTTCTTCAGTGCTGAATTGTATGAAGATTTATCCTTCTTAATCTGCGTCTGAAGTTTTGTAATCTGACTGTTTACCTGTTTCTTTGTCATTGCGTTTGCGGGGATGGCAGGAACTATCATCAGAGATGCGGCCAAAACAGCCACTACTATCTTTTTCAAATAATTATTCATATCTTTGTCCTCAATTAAAAAAATCTCAATTCAATAAGAAAATCTATATAAAAAAGCTCCAGGATGCTGGGAGGAGCATCCCGAAGCCGGGTTGTCAAATTAGATATGAAGCCCTTTACAGGGAGGCCTCACGTCTTGTCAAATATGTTGATTCTCTTTGAAGGATTGGGTATTACTTCTTGTCAGTCTTCTTAGTAATAGTCTTAGAATATGATCCAACAAGCTTCTTTCCTGTTGCATCATAGATGTAAGCCT
>ONBW01000023.1 GCA_900316165.1 uncultured Lachnospiraceae bacterium
GGACATAAGATCCCTTATAGAGTATAAGGTAGATAGGGCAGGGGTGTAAGTACCGCAAGGTACTCAGCTGACTGTCACTAATAGATCGAAGGCTTGATCAAAGGTAACTCGATGATGTATGAAGTTTTGAGGGTACTTAGTACTTGAAATCGTGAAGTTTTACCGCTTCACATAAGCGCGTAAAGAACACGCGCTAAGTGAGCGGCATGCATCGCACGTAAGCGGCTAAAAGACAGACGCTAAGTGCTCATAGCGATGAGGGTATTTTAGGTACTTTGAAAATGGCCTGGTGGCTCAGTTGGTTAGAGCGCCGCCCTGTCACGGCGGAGGTCGAGGGTTCGAACCCCTCTCAGGTCGTATATGGGATCTTAGCTCAGCTGGGAGAGCATCTGCCTTACAAGCAGGAGGTCATAGGTTCGAGCCCTATAGGTCCCATTTATATTCAAATAATTGAATAAGCCGATGTGGCTCAATTGGCAGAGCAGCTGATTTGTAATCAGCAGGTTAACGGTTCGAGTCCGTTCATCGGCTTTTTGTCTGGAGACAGACAGATGGGTGGTTTCCCGAGTGGCCAAAGGGGACAGACTGTAAATCTGCTGCAACTTGCTTCGATGGTTCGAATCCATCACCACCCACTGGCGAAAGCCTAACGTCGCGGGGTGGAGCAGTCTGGAAGCTCGCCGGGCTCATAACCCGGAGGTCACAGGTTCAAATCCTGTCCCCGCAATTCACTACTTCTGGTCAAAGGCTAAAAGGCCGGATGACTCAGGAGCTATTTTTTTACTACATGCCCAGTTAGCTCAGTTGGTAGAGCAGAGGACTGAAAATCCTCGTGTCTCTGGTTCGATTCCGGAACTGGGCAGCCTAACGAAAAAGGATCCGTGCAAGCGGGTTCTTTTTTATTTTTCAAAAAAGAAAAGTTGAAAATAAATTGAAAGAAATATTTAAAGTAGGGTTTAAAAAGAACGCTTATAAAAATAAATTTGAAGAAATCTGCAACAAAATCTGATTTTTTCTGTTAGAGAATATATAATGTAAGAGTGATGAAGATGGTGAGAGGCGCACTATCTTCAAATCCGCGCTATGAAAGGAGTACAGAGCATTGTTACTTAAGAAACTGAAGCGGCTTGCAGCAGTCCTTATGCTTACCGCGGTTGCTCTGTCAGTTACTTTCGCGTCGGCAGGGATTCAGGCTTATGCGGATACTTATACTAAGACGGAAAAGAGCATATCGATGGCTCTTGCTAAGTACGTAGTGGATAATCTTAAGAGACCTAGTTCCTTCCAGATCGTAAAGATCGAAAAAGGCGATATGTCTATCACCACAAAGGGACTACAGGATTATGTAGATTCTCCTTATAGGAATTATGAATATCGCGTCAAGTATAAGGCTAAGAATTCAAAAGGTGATTATGTCTTCGGATGGGTATACTTTACTTCATCTATGAAGATCTGGCAGCCGGATAAGTACAAATATTATGCAGCTGTAGATGATGATGACGCGAGGAGCGTCGGCAAAGACATGATCGAAGACGTTTCGAAACTGACGAGCGAATACTATAAGGACCTATGAGATAATGCTCAGTACAGGGACTGAGCATTATCCATACGAGAAAGACCGGAGGCAGTACACAGACTGTCGCCGGTCCTTTAAGTTTAAAGAGGAAGTCCGCTGTCGTATGACAGATTACCGAGATCCTTTTTTATCAGATTGAAATACTCGAAATAGTCGCGGGAGCCGAACTCACAGGAGAAGGCCCGTTGAAGAAGCGAAAGACGACGGATGTACAGGTGCATCGCCTTGTGGAAGAGGTCGTAGAACGACTCAGTCGAGAAGACATCAGTTTTCCATGGATTTCTCCAGAGGTGGTGGCTGAGGTTACATGAATCGTTGTAGGAAAAATGACCGTCACTCGCGATCATTGCCGAATACTCAGGATGCTTAAAGAAAATCCCTTCAAGAGAACGGACGAATTTCTTTTTCCATTGACGAGGATCCTCCATCAGGTCATATACCAGTCTGCTTGATTGAAATGCTGCCTTAATCTCAGATGAAAGTACCAGAGAACCAGGATAAGTCTTGTTTATAGCCCTGTCTATAAAGGCAGACAGGAAAAAAGCATCTGACTTTTTTAGAACTATAGTCTTCGAAGGATGAAACTCAGAAGGCTTCATTCTAAAGAAGTGTGCGAGAAGTGAACAGTCAATATCAGCTTCCAGGAGCATATGATTATAGAAGCCCTTGTTCGAGTGGTTATTTACATCCTTGCACGCACGATAATGGATATATGGGTGACAGATAGTATCTAAGGTGTAGTGCCCTATAAAGCCGGCAGTATACGCAATAGCCATATCCTTTAGGAAGGCAGGCTTTATAGAACCAGCGGTGTCTACCAGATTCGACATAAAAAGAAGCGTAGATTCGTGGTGCATTCTCTCGCCGATGTTATGCTTGTGCAGATAAGAAGCCGGATTATAGAAGAAGATGTCAGGCCCCTGTTCGCCGATCGCGTATATGGCCGGATAGGAGCGGATCATGTCATATACAGCCAGACTTCTGTTGGTGTTCATTTTTTTCAGCTCATTTCTCGTTTCTATACCAAAGATATAGTGAGATCGAAAACCAGGCATAAAACTCTCCTTTGAAAAACTCTAAAAAAATAATTTCGTGAAAACTCCCCGCCGTCCGTGACATTATAACAGAAATTTTATATATGTAAAGATTGAAATAAAAATTTAACTTGAAAGAGTAGTTGAAACGTATTACAATAGAGAAACATGGGGATAGAATCAGGAGACAAAAATGGTAGGAAGAGAGAGGGAACTCCAATTACTAAATGAATTTTATAGTGATCCGAGGACCAATGTGCTGGCAGTTACAGGCCGGAGCGGCATTGGAAAGACAGCGCTGGTCAGGGAATCTATAAAAAACAGACAGAGTGTATTTTTTACCGCTTACTCGACCACAGATGTGCAGCAACGAGCATTATTGGGCAAAGCTGCTGGCATTGAAGAAGAAACTCCGACCTTAGAGCAGATTTTTGAAAAAATAACCGAAATGGCCGAGGAAGGCACAGCAATTTTCATAATCGACCACTATGCTGATTTTTTAAAGACTGATCCGTCATTCCCAGAGACACTGCATAAGTATATGGAGTCGAAATGGAATACGGGCACTGTAAAGCTTGTGTTTATCGACTCGTCATTTATCCAGTTAGAAAAGGGCGTTTACGGCTCAAAAGCGCTGTGGAGAGACCTGAAGCCGGTGGTTTTGCCACTTGGCCCGTTGTATTTTGATGAAGCTGTCAAAATGCTTCCGCCATCCGACAGACTGACTCTGAGTGAGATCTATGGAATCACCGGAGGAATCCCAATCCTTCTTGAAATAGCAGCAGAACAGATGAAATCTTCGTCAGAAGATGCGGTATGGCAGAGCATAGAGCGGATATTTTTGGCAAAATTTTTTGATTTCAAGGGCTCAGCAGAAAATATCCTCGAAAAGGAATTACGTGAGAAAGCGTATTACGACAGACTTATGTATTCGCTTTCCCACGACTTCCAGAGAGTAAATCAATTGTCAGAACAGCTCGGAAAGCCTAAGGATGTCGTAGTGCCATACCTTTCTACTCTTATGAGACTAGGGCTCGTGAAGAAGGAAAATCCTGTAACTGAGCCTACAAACCGCAGAAAAACGCGGTATTCTCTGGTCTCAGACTGCGACAGGTTCTGGTACCAGATCATCATTACGAACTACGATGCCTACTGCAGAGACGATACTGAGGCTATCAGAAATTACTGGAATGAGCATATCGCTGAGTATATGAAGCCTGTTTTCGTGCGGATTTGCCACGAGTATCTGGTCAGAGAGGCCGCCGCCGGCAAATTACCGTTCTCTATAAAGAATATCGGAAGCTGGTGGGAAAACAACGAAGCTACGGGTGAAAGTGAAGGCTTTGACCTAATGGCGACGGGAGAAGCGGAAGGAAAAAACGCGTATATTTTTGCAAGATGCTTCTTTAAAGAAGAACAGGTAGACATGATGGATGTCAAGGAGCTTATCGACCTGACGAAGAAAATCCACAATAAGATCTCTACCTTCTACCTGTTCTTTTCAGTCAACGGTTTTGCAGAAAATGTTCAAACTGTATCTGAAACGATACGAAATATTATGTTAATAGACTTGAAAGATATGTTATAATCTTTACTGTTGTCGTAAACGGCTTTAATTGAAAGGAAAACAAATGACAGATCATGAGCTTGCCATCAAGGCTAACGAAGTGAGAAAAGGCATCATTGAAGGTGTCTATCATGCGAAGAGCGGACATCCGGGCGGATCACTTTCAGCAGCTGAGGTGTTTACATACCTGTATTATGAGGAGATGAACATTGACCCGAAGAATCCGGATAAGCCGGACAGAGACAGATTCGTACTCTCAAAGGGACATACGGCACCGGGACTCTATTCAGTTCTGGCGAACAGGGGGTATTTCCCGGTAGAGGATTTAAAGACATTAAGACATGTAGGGTCATATCTGCAGGGACATCCATGCAAAAATGAGACGCCGGGAGTAGACGCTTCAAGCGGATCACTGGGACAGGGCATTTCAGTAGCAGTTGGAATGGCTCTCGCAGGCAAAATGGACGACGCTCCATACAGAGTATATACCCTTTTAGGAGACGGAGAGATAGAGGAAGGCCAGGTCTGGGAAGCGGCTATTTTTGCAGGCGCAAGACACTTAGATAATCTCTGCGTTATAGTAGATAATAACGGCCTTCAGATTGACGGACCTATCGATAAGGTCGATTCACCATATCCGATCGCTGATAAATTCCGCGCATTTAATTTTCACGTAGTCGAAGTAGCTGACGGAAATGACTTCGATCTGCTGCGCGCTGCGTTTAAGGAAGCAAGACTTACAAAGGGCGCTCCTACAGCTATTGTTATGAAAACGCTTAAGGGTAAGGGAGTTTCCTACATGGAAGGCCAGGTAGGCTGGCACGGCAAGGCACCAAACGACGAACAGTATAAGCAGGCAATGGAAGAATTAACGAAAGCAGGTGAAGCATTATGTCAGAAGTAAAGAAAATCGCTACAAGACAGAGCTACGGCGAGACCTTAGTAGAGCTCGGTAAGGAGCATGATAATCTTGTGGTGCTTGATGCAGATCTGGCAGAGGCTACAAAAACTGCTTTTTTCAAGAAGGAGTTTCCTGATAGACATATAGACTGTGGTATTCAGGAAGCTGATATGATAGGCATCGCAGCAGGACTTGCATCCTGTGGAAAAGTACCGTTCTGCTCTACATTTGCGATGTTTGCAGCAGGCAGAGCCTATGAGCAGGTCAGAAACTCAGTCGGTTATCCACATCTGAATGTCAAAATCGGCGCAACACACGCTGGAATCTCAGTAGGTGAGGACGGAGCTACACATCAGTGCCTCGAGGATATCGCCCTTATGAGAGTTATCCCTGGAATGGTTGTTATAAATCCAGCTGATGCAGTCGAGGCCAGAGCCGCAGTAATAGCCGCCTATGAATACGATGGACCGGTATATCTGCGATTTGGCAGACTTGCAGTTCCGGTAATAAATGACAGACCTGATTACAAATTCGAGTGGGGAAAGGGTTATGTAGTTAAGGAAGGAACCGATGTAACTATTATAGCCACTGGCCTTGAGGTCGCAGCTGCGATAGATGCGGCAGAGCTTCTTGAAAAGGAAGGAATCAATGCCGAGATTGTAAATATCCATACCATCAAGCCTATTGATAAGGATCTCATCGTCAAAGAGGCTGAGAAGACTGGTAAGGTTGTAACAGTCGAGGAACATTCGGTTATCGGCGGACTTGGAAGTGCTGTATGTGAGGTACTTTCAGAGAATCACCCTCTTCCAGTAAAGAGAATCGGTGTATATGACAGATTCGGAGAATCCGGACCAGCAGTAGAGCTTCTGCACAAGTATAAGCTCGATGGAGAGGGTATAGCAGAACAGGTTAAAGGATACCTGAAGTAAAATCTTATTTTGCCTATGAGTAAAAAGAAAAAAAAGAAAAAACACACAGGAGCAAAGGTTTTCCTTGTATTTCAGCTGATAATTCTGGCTATAATCATCGGCGGACTCGGTTTCTACTATGGAAGCGGTATGGCCGCAAAGGTCAGCAAGCTGAAGGATGAGGCTGACTATCTCGTTGCCGGTTCGACTAAGGATACCTTCAAACGCGAAGAGACAGGAGTCGTTTACGATAAGGATGGTAAGACGATTTCTACCTTGAAAAAGGATAAGGATGTCTACTACCTGACATACGACGAGATTCCAGTTGAGGTCAGACAGGCAATCGTGTCTATCGAGGATAAGAAATTCGAAGAACATCATGGCGTGGACTTCAAGGCTATAATGAGAGCCGCGTTTTCTATCCTGAGGAACAGGGAAATCACGCAGGGTGGTTCTACGATCACTCAGCAGCTCGCGCGAAATGTCTTCCTGACACAGAAAAGAACGTGGCAGCGAAAGGTCGAGGAGATTTTTATAGCACTTGACCTTGAGAAAAAATATACGAAGCACGACATACTTGAGTTTTATCTCAACAATGTCTATTTCGGAAATGGCTACTACGGAATCGAGGCTGCCGCTCAGGGCTACTTCAGGAAGGATGCTGTAGATTTAAGCACCTCGCAGATAGCATTCCTTTGCGGTCTTCCGAACGCTCCGTCCAGATATGACCCGAGACTTCACCTGGATGCTGCTATATCCCGTAGGAACAGAGTCTTAAAGAACATGTACCAGGACGGAATCCTGAATGAGTCTGATTATCAGGCAGCGCTTGATGAAGAGATAACCATTAAGGATCCGAAGCAGTACTACCATAACTATATGGAGACCTTCGTATACTGGTGTGCTACCCGTGCGCTGATGGAAGTCGATGGC
Organism: uncultured Lachnospiraceae bacterium; assembly: GCA_900316165.1. Taxonomy (GTDB): domain Bacteria; phylum Bacillota; class Clostridia; order Lachnospirales; family Lachnospiraceae; genus Weimeria. The sequence continues at coordinate 6,923 of ONBW01000023.1, forward strand.
TTTGAATTCGAGTATGAATTCAAGAATAACGCGGCAAAGAAGGCTTACCAGAAGAAATATGATGCAGAATATGAGCTGTGTAATTCAAAGCTGTATACCGGTGGTTACCGAATCTACACTACTCTCGATCAGAAGATTCAGAAAGAGCTGCAGCAGAGTATAAACGAAGGACTCAAAGGGTTTAAGGATAAGGCTAAAAACGGTGTCTACAAGACTCAGGGTGCCGGTGTCTGCATAGATAATGAGACAGGTTCAGTTGTCGCTGTAGTTGGTGGAAGAAGCCAGAAGCAGACAGGATATACACTGAACAGAGCATTCCAGAGCTACAGACAGCCTGGTTCATCTATAAAGCCTCTTATCGTATATACCCCGGCTCTTGAGAATGGTTATACGGCAGATACTATCGTAGATGACCACAAGTTTGATGGCGGTCCATCGAATGCGGGAAACACCTACCATGGTAAAATCAAGCTTTCCGAGGCAGTACAGAGATCACTTAACACCGTAGCATGGCAGATATTTGATAAGCTGACTCCAAGGGTCGGAATCTCATATTTGTACAAGATGAATTTTTCAAATATTGTAAAGACTGATGAAACTCTTGCGGCATCTCTTGGAGGCCTGACGAATGGTGTTTCACCTCTTGAGATGGCAAAGGCCTATGCGACGATTGAAAATGACGGTGCTTACAGAGATCCGACATGCATCGCCCGTATCACAAAGGCAGACGGTACTAAGGTTTGGGAAAATGACCACGAAGAGTCTGTAGTTTACTCACAGGATTCAGCCAGAGAGATGACTCAGATCCTTGAGGGCGTATTTACCACCGGTTGGGGAACAGCCCGCGGATTAAAGCTTGGAAGTATGCCATGTGCAGGTAAGACCGGAACTACAAACGACTATAAAGACGGCTGGTTCTGCGGCTTTACCTCTTACTACACAACAGCTATCTGGGTTGGAAACGATCAGCCTGTTACTATATACGGACTTCAGGGTGCATCCTATCCGGGTCACATTTGGCAGAATTTCATGCTGAAGGTTAACGAAGGCAAAGAGCCGAAGGAATTCCCGAAGCCTGTCGAGATTAAAGGCGAGATCCGGGAGGATATCAGTGACGAGGATGCTCAGGCAGCTGAGGACGAGCTGAATTCAGAAACTAATTCTGATGCGACTACGGACTCCTCAAGCACGAATACGGATAACAGTAATACAAATTCAGGAACGACTGATAATTCAGGAAATAATTCAAATTCCGGAAATAACAACTCCGGAAATAATAATTCCGGTAATAGTAATTCTGGCAACAATAACTCTGGAAATAATAATTCTGGTAAAAATACTGACAATAGCAGTGACTCAGGCAATGATAATAGTGACGAGCCAGCTACGCCGCCAGTAGATGAGAGAGATGACAGCGAATAATTTCTTTCAATGGAATGTCGTAAACAGATGAAAGGGACGGCAGTAAAATGGGTAAATATGCAGTAGGATTTGACTTAGGTGGTACTACCTGTAAGGTGGGATTTTTCAGTGAAGATGGAAAGCTGATTGAAAAATGGGAAGTACCTACAGACAAAAAGAATGATGGCAGGAATATTCTCCCAAACCTTGCAGAGAACATTCACAGCTATCTCCATGGTAAAAAAATACCGCTCTCTGATATAGTCGGCGGTGGTATTGGAGTTCCAGGAGCCGTAACTCCTGACGGTATAGTAAACAAATGCGTAAATCTCGGCTGGGATAAAAAGGTGCCTATCGAGGCAAAAATGACCGAACTCTGTGGTTTCCCGGTTAAAGCCGGAAATGACGCAAATGTCGCCGCTATGGGCGAGTATTACATGGGTGCTGGCAAAGGCTCACAGAGCATGGTAATGGTAACGCTTGGTACCGGAATCGGCGGCGGTATCATTATCGAGGGCAAAATGCTTGTTGGTTTCAACGGCGCCGGCGGTGAAATCGGTCATATCCATGTGGATGATTCTGAGACAGAAGCTTGTGGCTGTGGCAACAAAGGCTGCATTGAGCAGTATGCTTCCGCTACAGGAATCGTAAGGCTGGCACACAGAGCCCTGCTTCGCGAGAGCATGGATTCGCCGCTTAGAACGATGGAGCATATCACAGCAAAGGATGTTTTCGACCAGGCAAAGGCTGGTGATACTCTCTCAAATATCATTGCAGACGAAGTCTGCACTCGTCTTGGCAAAATGCTGGCTGGCGTTGCAAATGTCATCAATCCGGAGGTATTTGTCCTTGGAGGCGGTGTTTCAAAGGCTGGCGAGATCATCATCGACAAGCTCCGCCCGGCATTCGAGAAGGACGCCTTCCATGCCTGCCGTGGCACGAAGATCGAGCTTGCAACTCTCGGAAACGACGCCGGTATGTATGGCTGCGTAGGACTTGTACTCAATAAATAATGGCATTAGACAGGAATCCGCGATAGCGGATTCCTGATTTTCTAAGCAATTGAAATGACCCTTGATTTTTTTCGAGTATAGCATGGATTTATCTGCATCCTTTTTGATTTCTGAAAATAGGAAAAATGCTTGCAATTAGCAGGTGTATGTGTTAAACTATCGATTGTTCGGTTGCGATGCGTGGCTCAGCTTGGTAGAGCGCTGCGTTCGGGACGCAGAGGTCGCTGGTTCAAATCCAGTCGCATCGATAAAAACCCCTCAAGCCTTGTAGAATAAGGCTGAGGGGTATTTCTTTGCCTTGAATGTAAAATCGTAATGTTAGCGTCTGTATATGTGATACAGAAGATGAAGCTATTCATATAATAACGATGGAAAGCTAAGTTAGTAGTCTATAAAAGATTATGCAAAAACAGTAAATATTCCAGGGTTGAAATCCCAAAGAAATTATTATAATATAAAATTGCGTGGAAACACGCAGAGCACCTATGACGAGAGTGGATGCCTCCGATCCTTGTTGGAAAGGAGGTGGTGTTATGAGTACATATGAAACCATAATGGTTACTCTGACAGTAATGAATATCATCATGCTGGCAGAAAATCTACTCATCATTAACCTCCTCGAGTTTCTCGATAAGAGAAACAAAAGGTATAAAAAATAAATGCCTCTCTCGTCTGTCGGGGACGAGAGAGGCGGCTCTCACTGAGAGCTGAATCTTAAAACCCAGGCATCCAATCTTGGATTAGGTGCTCTTTTATATGCATACTTTATCACGAATTTTGAAACGTGTCAAATCAGTGTTATTCATAATTTCTGTTTTTTGGCAGTAATTGAAACATTCTATGATGATTTCAGGGAGGACGTGAATACTATGTGTAATCTTGCAGAAGGAATCGAAGAGAGAGCGGCAGCCAGGACTCGAGAAGAGGATAGAAAAAAAGCAGAAAAAGTTAAAGGTATAAATGAGACCTTGTATTAGAAGAGATCAGGAGGTGCTAAGCTATGATGAAATGGGCAATAATTACGGGCGCGTCGTCCGGAATCGGCGAAGAGTTTGCGCACGAATTTTATGATATGGGATACTCACTTGTGATGGTTTCGCAGACCTCTGAGAAGCTGATTTCCTTAAAGAACAGGCTTGAAAAAATAAACGATGCCCGAAGAAACAAATATCAGAAAAAGGCTTCTTTAAGGAAACAGGAAAATCCTGCTTCGAACATGGATGAGACAGAATCTGCAGTAAATAACGAGACAGCAGGGACAGGTAAATTGAATAGATCTGCAAAGGCTCAACGTATAGAAATCATAGCAGCTGACCTTGGCGATGCAGCAGGCATGGAAACTGCGGCAGGAAAGATCAAGGCATTATTCGATGATCCAGAAAATCTGCCGGCGATTTTGATAAACAGCGCAGGATTTGGCGCAGTCGGTGATTTTTCAAATATATCAATAGAGAAGCAGGAAGCGATGATCGATGTGAACGTCAAGGGACTTGTATACCTGACTTATCAGCTGCTTCCTCTGATGGAAAAGGCCGGCGGCGGGCGGATCTTGAATGTCGCCAGCTCGGCGGGATTTTTCCCGGGCGGGCCATATATGACCATCTACTATGCGACGAAGGCGTTTGTGCTAAGCTTCACGAATGGCCTCAGGCAGGAGCTTAAGGAGAAGAGCAGCCCTGTAAAAATATCCGCTCTCTGCCCTGGCCCTGTGAACACGCCATTCAACGTGCGTGCCAATGTCAGAAACGCGCTGCCGGGTATCAGTGCGAAGCATTGCGTGAGAGCTGCGATTTCGGGAATGAAACACGACAAAGCAGTCATAGTGCCTGGAATCTCCATCAAGGCAGCAGAGCTTGGTGCAAAAATCCTGCCAGCAGGAGCTATTATCCCAATGGTTTCGCACCAGCAGAAGAAAAAGATCTGACAGTAGGCAGGTTTCTGAAAAAGGCTGCGGGGCATTTGATAGGTGCCAGAAAAGGTTGAAAATCTGAAAATGACAGCTGTGTGAAAAGTTGAAGAGTAGATGATAGACTTGTGTCTGCAAAAAGAGGGTTGTAGAGCAACTATAAAACTAGTAAAATATGTAAAGACTGTCAATAAGAATTCTATTAGCAAGAAAGGAAATAAACGTGTCAGAAGAAAATAATATGACAACGGAAGAAAAAGATGATTCAAAAGAGGATAGCAGATTAGAAGAAGACACAAAGTTTGATGAGAACAGTGCGTCGGAATCAGAAAAAATAAACGGAGCGTCAGAAAACAAGTCTATAGAAGAACCAACCAGCGCCGAAACTGCTGAAAACGCTGAGAAAGGCGAGGATGTTGAGGAAAAAACCAACTGGGGAAAGGAGATTCTCAGCTGGCTTTTAATGGTAGCAGCAATTCTCGCAGCTATCTGGTTTCTGACGAATTTCATCATCGTAAACGCGAGAATCCCTTCTGGTTCGATGGAAAATACGATAATGACTGGCGACAGGCTTATTGGCGAGAGATTTGCTTACTGGTTCAGCAAGCCGAAGCGGGGGGATATAGTACTTTTCCACTGGCCGGTTGAGCCTGACACTATCTATATCAAGAGAGTAATTGGACTTCCGGGCGAGACCGTCACGATTAAGGATGGCAAAATCTACATCAATAATAGTAAAACGCCACTTAAGGAAGATTATCTGAAGGAAGAGTGGACAGTTGAGAACGACGGTTACACTTTCCATGTACCTAAAGACAGCTATATGATGCTTGGCGATAACCGAAACAATTCTGCCGACAGCAGATATTGGGCAGATGAGGCGCTCGACGACGGCGTAGCCAAAACCGAGGAGCAGGCAGAGAAATACACTTATGTAAAGAAGAGTGCAATTATCGGCAAAGCCTGGTTCCGCTACGTAGGCGGCTTCAAAAATCTGACAAATACGGCACACTATTGATTGCAATTACATACAGAAAGAGAGAACAAGCTTTTATGTATGTAATTGGTGACAAAATCTTACGTACAGATCAAGAAATAATATAAATAAGTATGTAAAAGGTCCCGCGGCGCGGGACCTTTTTTTGACAGAAAGATTTCACAAAAAAATCACAGGAAATGTCATTGACATGTAATTTACTCGGAGTATAATAAAATAGTTCGATAACGAACTATGCAAAAACGAACTATTCGTTATCAAACAATTCGAAAATGAACTTTATGATGAAATAGGAAAGGAGACCACACACTTTGCATGACAGGATAATAAGCGAGGATGCACACCTGGTAGGCTTTCAGATGAGAATGCTTGATAAGAACATGAGAAAGGCATTTGAAGCGCTTCAGTATAAGACATTCCCGGATAGAGACCAGACAGCGGTATCGCACGGCTGGGTAGTGGGATATATATACAGGCACAGTGAGTCAGATGTATATCAGAAGGACCTCGAGAATGCTTTCCATATGGCACCATCATCGATCACAGCCATAGTCAAAAATCTGGAGAAGTCGGGTCTGATTAAAAGAGAGGCGGTCGAGAAGGACGCGAGACTCAAGAGAATAGTCCTTACAGATAAAGGACTTGAATTCCAGGAAAAGACAATGGAAAACTTCGCGAAGCTCGAGCAGGTAGCAGTAGCAGGAATCCCGAAAGACGATCTCGATAAATTTTTTGAAGTAATTTTTCAAATGCGAAAGAATGTCGAGGGCTTTGACGAGTGAATCAACACAATAAGGAGCAAATATTGAAAACTATTTTTAAAAATGTAAAAGGCTACTGGGCGGCCACGATAGCGACACCGCTGTTTATGCTGCTCGAGGTATGCACAGATATGATAATCCCGCTGCTTATGGCCTCGATAGTTGATAAAGGCGTCAACGCAGGTGATATGCACCACATCTATGTCTATGGTGCATATATGCTGATAGCAGCACTCTGCGGCCTGTTCTTTGGAATGATGGGCGGCAAATACGGAGCCATAGCGTCGGCAGGACTAGCGAAGAATTTGAGGAGTGCCGAGTTCAAGAACGTTCAGACATATTCATTCGCAAATATCGATAAGTTCTCCCCATCATCACTTATCACCAGACTTACGACAGATGTCACAAATATTCAGAACGCCTGGCAGATGTTACTTAGAATGGGAATGAGAGCACCGGCCTCGATAATCGTGGCAATGGTCCTTTCCTACAGGGTGAGCCCGCAGTTAGCGAACATCTACCTGTATGCGATTATTTTTCTTGTGATAGTAATGGTCATCCTGATGCCGATCACAGCGAGGATGTTCAACAGAGTCTTTAAAAAATACGATGCCTTAAACGAAAGTGTAGAGGAAAATGTCTCAGCAATCCGCGTAGTAAAGGCATATGTACGAGAGGACTACGAGAAAAAGAAATTCAAGAACGCAAGTAACGACATATATAAGACCTTCCTTAAAGTAGAAAAGACCATAGTAATGATGATGCCGCTTATGACAGCGGTGGTATATGCCTGCATCCTGCTTCTTTCATGGAACGGCGCTCGCCTGATCGTCGGCGGAAGCCTTACTACAGGAGAGCTTCTCCAGCTTCTGACCTACTGCATGAATATCCTGATGTCACTTATGATGTTTGCAATGGTAATAATGATGATCTTCATGAGCCAGGCATCAGTAAAGCGAATCGGCGAGGTCATAAATGAGAAGCCAACTATCACAGATCCGGAGAATCCGGTAATGGAAGTGCCGAATGGCCAGGTAGACTTCGATCACGTTAATTTTTCATATAATAACAGTGGGACAGGCGAATATGTGTTAAATGATGTCGACCTGCATATAAAGAGCGGCGAGACCATCGGAATCATCGGAGGAACAGGATCGGCGAAATCCTCGCTGGTAAGCCTGATTCCGAGGTTGTATGACGTATCAACCGGTGACGTAAAGGTCGGTGGAATCAACGTCAAAAAATACGATGTAAAGAGCCTTCGTGATGCAGTATCGGTAGTACTTCAGAATAACGTACTTTTCTCAGGGACCATCTATGACAACCTCCGCTGGGGCGACGAGAACGCCACGAATGAGGAGTGTCAGAGGGCAGCAAAGCTCGCCTGCGCAGACGAGTTCATAGACAGATTCCCGGACGGCTATAATACGATGATCACTCAGGGCGGAACGAATGTGTCCGGCGGACAGAGACAGAGACTCTGTATCGCGAGAGCCCTGCTAAAGAAGCCAAAGGTCCTGATCCTCGACGACTCAACGAGCGCAGTCGATACGAATACGGACTCGAACATCCGTAAGGCCTTCAGAGAAGAAATCCCTGGCACTACGAAGTTTATCATCGCGCAGCGTGTATCCTCGGTAAAGGACGCTGACAGGATAATCGTTATGGATAATGGAAAAATAAACGGAATCGGCACTCATGATGAGCTGCTCGCCAATAATGAGATATACCGCGATGTCTACGAGTCGCAGACAGGCGCCGGAAACGGTGATTTTGACGAGAAAGGAGATGACTGAAGATGCCTAGACCGAACAGAAGCGTAAAACTCAACAAGGAACAGAAGGCAAAAGCGAAGCAGGCCTTAAAGAGGCTCTTCAAGGACCTCTTTACCAAATATCCGGTTCAGCTCGTATCAGTCGTCATCCTGATTCTAGTAAGTGTGCTTTGCAACGTTCAGGGAACGATGTTCATGCAGACGCTTATCGACAGCTACATAACGCCAATGGTAAAGGACGTGGCAGCAGGCCAGACAGCGGATTTCGCACCGCTTCTCGGCGCGATAAGAAAAGTCATGGCGTTCTATATCCTTGGAATCATAGCGACCTACGCCTACAACTACATCATGATCTACGTGTCACAGGGAATGCAGAGATATTTCAGGGACACGATGTTCGTGCATATGCAGGACCTGCCGATCAGATATTTTGACACGCATGCGCACGGCGACATCATGAGTCTTTACACGAATGATATCGATACGCTGCGCCAGATGATAAGCCAGTCGATACCGCAGATCATCAACTCGACCATCATGGTCGTATCGGTTCTCGTATCGATGCTCATCCTCTCGATTCCGCTTACGATAGTGACGCTTGCGATGGTAGGAGTCATGCTTTTGGCTACAGGAAAGCTCGCCGGACTCTCCGGAAAGTACTTCGTCAAGCAGCAGGCAGCCATTGCAAAAGTAAACGGAAACGTCGAAGAGATGATGCAGGGCCAGAAAGTTGTAAAAGTATTCAACCACGAAGAGGAAGCAATCGAGGATTTTGAAAAATTAAACGAAGAGCTCTATCAGAGCGCCGCAAAGGCAAATACCTATGCGAATGTTTTAGGACCTGTAAACGCCCAGCTCGGAAACACCAGCTATGTGCTTGTAACCGTAATCGGCGGAATAATGGCACTGTCTGGAGTGACAGGTCTGACACTTGGAAAATTAGCCAGCTTCATGACGTTTAACAAGAGCTTCTCGATGCCTATCAACCAGGTATCCCAGCAGCTGAACTTCATCATAATGGCTATGGCAGGTGCTGAGCGAATCTATTCGCTTATGGACGAAAAGCCTGAGACAGATGATGGCTACGTAACCCTTGTAAATGCAGAGATTGACGGTGACGGACAGCTTAAGGAAGCCGACCACAGGACAGATATCTGGGCTTGGAAGCATTATCATAAGGCTGATAATACTACGACTTACCAGAGACTGACTGGCGATATGGTCTTAGACGATGTGAATTTCGGCTATGTGCCGAATAAAGAGGTTCTGCACCACGTCTCTCTCTATGCGAACGTCGGCCAGAAGATAGCCTTTGTCGGAGCCACAGGAGCCGGAAAGACCACAATTACGAATCTTCTTAACAGGTTTTACGATGTAGAGGACGGAAGAATCCGCTACGACGGTATAAATATCAACAAGATCAAAAAGGCTGATCTTCGCCGTTCCCTCGGAATCGTGCTTCAGGATACCCACCTGTTTACAGGAACAATTGCGGAAAATATCCGCTACGGCCGACTTGACGCGACAGATGATGACGTAAAGGCAGCCGCAAAGCTCGCGAATGCGGATGGCTTTATCAGGAGGCTTCCGCAGGGCTATGATACCGTCATTAAAGGCGACGGCGCGAACCTCTCGATGGGACAGCGACAGCTCCTCGCCATTGCGCGCGCAGCGATTGCCGATCCACCGGTGCTTATCCTCGATGAGGCTACCTCGTCAATCGATACCCGTACTGAAAAAATAGTTCAGGACGGTATGGACAAGCTTATGTCCGGCCGAACGACCTTCGTTATCGCGCACAGGCTCTCAACTATCCGAAACTCAGACTGCATCATGGTCTTAGACCAGGGACAGATCATAGAGAGAGGAAGCCACGACGAGCTGATGCAGCAGCACGGCAAGTATTACCAGCTCTACACAGGCAAAATAGTAAATGCCTGAAATCACACAGGCTTTCTGAACAGAAGAAACGCAAGATTCAAAGATGGGCGCCCGCGAGGGCGCTCTTTTATTTTTCTAAGAAAAATAAAAGAATCGGAAATAATTTCGTCAAAAATGTGAAAGTATGTTAAAATATTTATAAACTAAGCCGACATTAATAATAGAGTAAGTCTAACTATGCCCAAATGGCTTTTTACAGGAAAGAAACGTGGATCAAACCGCGATAGATAAAGACCACAGGAAGTGGAGGTAACACATGAAAACTAAAGGAATGTTCAAAAGAATTGCAGCAGTAACTCTGGCGGCGCTCACAGTAGTGACATCTTCAGGTATTGATTATAACCTGCTGAGTGCAAATGCAGCTGAGTCTGCTACTCAGGTGACCGATGTATCAACTGAATCTACGCTTCAAACTAAGAACGCCAAAGTAAATGCATCTTCCAAAATTTCTTTTAGTACAGATGAGGACTTAAAGCAGGCTGTAGAAGATGGAAGCTATACTGTCGATGTAGAGACAAATAAGGTCAAAGTCGCTTCGATCAAGTATAATAAGACACTTCTTGAGATGGGAACTGACTTCACTGCCACTGCAAAGAGAACCAGTGCTACCACTAAAAAAATCGACGGTGTCTATAAGTATACCTACACGATAACAATCACCGGCAAGGGCAGGTTCACTGGCACCGCAAAGAAGACCGGTGTTACAATGAAATCGCAGATAAAGCCGAAGGTTACGAAAAAGAAGAAGGCAATAAAGAAGGCGGATGATGATAAGCTTCCTTGGGAAGACGGTCTTCCAGCATCAACAAAGTATGGAACATTGTCTGAGGGACCAGCTGATGATCCATACATTAAATTTACAGAAAAAAACAATGATTTCGAGGTAATATTCCGCGGTGGTGCAAAAGAAAATAAAGTAATTGAAGATGGAAAATCATATCTTGAAGTAGCATATACAAAAACAAAAACATCAACTCCTGCACCAGCAATTACTGTTATATATGGTTCTAAAAGTAATCCGAAAGGCCAGCAAGATTCCACTAGCGTAGATAGTGATGGCTATGCGTGGAGATCTTTTTTGAATAACTCATATAAAGTAAAGTATAGAATAGCAGAAGATATTTCTGATAATAAAAGTAATATTAAATTAGATAATACTACTCCATCATCTTATTCAACTGACTATATTGCATCTGAAGTAAAACCGACAGTAACAATAGGCACCCTGACAGAAGGTACTGATTTTGAAGTAAATTACAGCAATAATACTGACCCAAACTGCAATGCTGACGGAACTGCGATATCGACTTCAAGTACAAGTGATCCAGAAGTGACGATTACCGGAATGGGAAAATATATCGGCACTACATCTGTGAAATTTAATATAAAAAAGAAGGCAGTTACTGACACTCTGATAGGTGATAAAAAAGACTTTTCTATTACAGGACTTGATTCTACATATACTGGGTCTCCTTTAACTCCTACTCCTACTATAGTTTATCATCCAAAAAAAGATGGAAATGCATTAAAGGATTCAAATGGAAAAACAATCAGTAAAACGCTGACAGTTGACGATTTTGAGGTGGACACTGACTATAGTGAAAATGATTATTCAAAAGGATATAAAAACAATACAGATATTTCAACTGATAGTAATAAGGCCTATGTAAGGATACATTTCAAAGGCAATTATAGTGGAGAGCTGGACCAGACATTCTCCATTTTAGCAAAAAAGCTCAATGTCAAAGGTGCTGAAGTATATATTAATGATAGTACCAGTCCTGTAGCCACAGTAAGTGAAGATCCTGACACAAATAGTACTACTTTAGATGCTACGAACTACACCTTAAGTTACAGCCCTGATGCAGCTGAAGAACCGATATTTAAGGTAAAAATAGGAAATACAGAACTTGTAAAAGATAAAGATTATACAGTAGAAAGACCTGAACCAGTGGCAAGTGGGTCAAGCGGTTGGCCAAATGTTGGAACTTATAATTTTAAACTCACTGGTGAAGGAAATTATGCAGGCAGCAGTTTGGTTGTAACTGTAAAGGTTAGTGCACTGTCATTAGATAATCTTACAAAGCAGGTGGCTGAGTTTAAGACATCCTCCGATGGCAAACAAATCCCTTATGTAGAACTTTCATACAGTCATACGGATGTTAACGGAAAAACTCATAGTGCAACTGTAAAAGAAAAAGATGATAATAATAAAACCAATTTTTCAATAACTACATCAAACAATACAAAGGGTGATGTAAAGCTTACTCTTAAAGGTGAGAGGAATTATACAGATACAAAAGAAATAACACTCGGCCATGGCGTGTCACTTAAAGGTGCAGAGATATACAGCGAGACTGAGGGCAAAGCCAAGGGAAAAACAGTAATAATCAGAGAATTCGACCCGTTTACAGGTGAAGAACTGACTAATAATAAATATTTTCAGTATTATGGCGAAGATATAATTCCACATTTTACTGTGGAAGTTTTAGAAAAAGATAATTGGATAGTAGTACCATATACTGAGATTGATGCAGAACCAGTAGCTGGCAGCATTGAAAAGGCATCTGCAACAGGAAAGGATTATAAATATACAGCAAAGGCGAAGATATCTGCAAAAGACAGTTCATTAGTATCAGATGACGTTACTGTCACTTATACTGTTGAAAGCCACCATATTTATGAAGAAACTGATGGTGGAGATATTAATAAAGACTTGGTTGTAGATGTGCCAACAGGTACTGAGAAAACAAATGAAAGTGATGTAAATAAAAATATGACCATCACTTTAACACCAAGTAATCAGGGAAAATATATTCATATACCAAATGCTACAGTAAGTGGAACTAATATAGAAGTATCATCAGAGTTGAATCAAAAGACAACCAGCACTGATGAAATTTATTGGAAAGTACCTCAAGCAAATGAAGTTAAATTAGTTAATCCTGATGACTATAAGGTGACACTTGAAAAAGATGGCGATGAATATACTGGATTTGCATTAATAACTGGATATGGTAATTACTCAGGAACAGCAAAAGTGGCTCTCGGGACTGAAGACATATCATCCGATGGGTTCTATGTGACAGATGGAAACGAGAAGAAGCTTGATGGTGATGCTCCGCAAATTTCTGTGTCATATACAGGGAGCAACCAATGGCCGACTGTATTACTATGGAAAGGATCAGGAACAGAGTCAGATTCATACAGACTTAAAGAAGGGATTGATTACAGAGTAGCTTATGTAAGCCCAGATGGGAAGAGAACAGACAGATGGGGCTTTGAAATAGACGAAAATGGAGATTACAATAACAGAAATATAGCAAAAGGCATAGCTGTAAGTGCGGATGAATATGGAAACCTTAAGAATAGGAAGGGACAGTATCTGTATTCAGATGGAACAGTTATTGAAAATGCGGTATATGCAACTGCAAAAGAGACTTTTCTGGATAGCTCAAGGCAGCCAATCAAAAACACAAAAACGGTTGCAACCACATCTGCATCTGATCCGAAAATAACTTCATTTACAGATGTAAATGAGAAGGGAAGTAACTATAAGATCTATATATATGGCCTGAATACCAACGGTGCAGGATACAAAGGAAAGAGAGTTATTGAGTATGAAATAGTAGGAAGCAGCTCTCAGTTCTCATACTACTTTACTGTTGACGGCAATAAAATAAAAAACAATAAAATAGACTATGCAGTAGCTTCGAACCAAGATGTATCTACTGAAATACCTACACTTAATGTAGAAGTCGATGGTGTACCTCTAGAAGAAGGTAAAGATTATACTGTTAAAAAACCAGATAATGATGTCTTACAAGAACCGGGTGTAAAGACCTTCCGAATAACTGGTAAGGGAGAGTATAAGGGAATAGCACCGATTGATGCTACTTACACTGTTACTGTAAAATTGAGTGAATTATCCAAGAACGATGGATATCTGAAATCAACTCCTGATGTGTCAGGTGATAACAAGAATCTGACACTTTATTATGATGGTGATGATGACCTTACAGATGGTTCTGGAAATTCATTTAATGATTTAACTGTATCAACAAAGTATGGTAAAAAAACAGATATCACAGATTATATAGAAATTGATAAAGGAGATTTATATACACCTGGACTGCATAAAGTGACTCTGACAGGTGATGGAAATGTATGTAAAGGTACATATTCTATAAATGTCACAGTAGTTGTAACCAGAGCCAACCTTTATTGGGCTGGAGACAGTACCACAAAAGGAAATAATACTGAAAGCTTGATTCTGCCATGGATTTCAGGTGGATATTCACTTGGCTCTGGGCCGCTGTCACTCAAGAAGGTTGTAAATAATAAAGTAGTTGACGTACAATTAGGTGATTCTGATACGATATTTGTTGATGGCGAATTATTTCCTGATAAAATTACAGACACGTCAATATGGAGTAAAGTAGATGGAAAACAACATAAGGTAGAAATTAAAGGTCCACAGAAAAAGGGTAGCACTAACGAATTTTACGGTGAGACTACACTGTACTTTACTATAGAATATGATCTTTCAAATGCCGCTATTAAGCTGGGCAGTAACGATGAAACCAATATACCTTATACAGGAAAAGATCCGTTTGAAGATAATAGTAAGATAATAGTAAAGACAGGAGATAAGCAACTAACTAGTGGGACTGATTACATTTTACACAGGGAGTACACTGATGGTAAAGGAGTAGGTGATCCTGCATATTCAAGGGCAGGAGCCATTAAAGTATCGCTGCAGGCTGTAGATAAACGAAGCATGTATTTCAATGAAAATCAACAGCCTACTGCCACTTATACTATTATCCAGTTGCAGATGAATGATAATCTCCATCTGGAGGTAAATACGACGAGTCAATGGTACCAGTATACTTATGATGGGACGGAACAAACACCGGAGGGCCACGAAAGCGAATTATTTACAGTTTCTTACTATAAGAAAGGTGATGAAGCTAACAAACTGACGCTTACATACGGCACAGATTACACGGTGACCTATGATACTGACAGCATAAACGCAGGTAAAAAGTATGTTACCATAAATGGAAAGGGAGACTACGCAGGATCAAAGCAGTTTAACGATATCGTAGCATATATAATAAACAAGTATGATCTGTCGTCGAATGCACCAAAGATATATATACCAAACCAATATTATACAGGTAAGCCAATTACGCCGCAAACTATTAAGATTAGCGATGTAACTGGTGATCTTCAGTATGGCACCGATTATACTATCGATTTTGGAAGTGAAGACCATACTAGCTGCAGAACTGTAACTGTAGATGTAGTTGGAACAGGAACAAACTTTACTGGAACAGCATCGAAAGTTTCTTTTACTATTAAAAAGCTTAACCTTGGAGAAGCTAAAGACCAGGTAATAGTTATCAATGCCAGCTATAATAGAGGTGCTGAGATAGCTATAGATCAATACATAAAAGTATATATTCCTGATGGAAATGGAAAAATATGGCTTAGTAGGACTAAGGATGGAACAAAGGGCGATTATATTCTTTTATTTAAGAACAAAGGATCAAGTAGTACACCAAGTGCGGAGATTCCTACAAATGCCGGGAAATATGAGGTAACGATTCAAGCAGAAAGTACAAGTAAATACCTGGAAGAAGGATCATCAGTAAAAGTAGACTTTGAAATTACTCCACTTGATATTTCAGAGATTGAAGACCAGTTTAAGGTGGCTGCTGCAGAGTGGACAGGTAATGAAGTAACACCTGATGTATCTTTAAATGGTAAAAAGATAACACTTAATGGTCAGGATGTAGACAGCGATGTATATCATGTGGAATGGAAGAACAACATCAATGCCTGTGCTGCAAGCAGAGCTGAGATGATTCAGTATGATCCAAGCTTTGATTCAAACACCATTCCAACAGTGGTAATCACTGGAAAAGGAAACTATACTGGAAAGATTGAGAGACCATTCCAGATAGGCCACCCATTCAGTGATGCAACGATCACACCTACTTCAAATACAAAGCTTATTTACAATGGTTCGCCGCAGACAAGGAATTTTACAGTAACTTATACTGACTTCTCTGGAGTAAAGCAGACTCTTACACCGGACCAGTATTACGATGTAGAATATCCTGATAATATTACAGATGCTGGCGACAAGGTTGTACTATTCAGATCGACGGGAGGTCCTCTCTATGGTACAAAGACAACTACTTATACTATTTTTCCAGCATCTGGAAACACTTGGACTATCGAGTTTACAAATCTGACAATGGATTCCACTGGTCAGTATACAGTACAGTACCAGGGCGCAGCCATAACACCTGAGGTTAAGGCGTATGAACTCAAATCAGGCGGTACAAGGACTGAGATTCCACTTAAGTCTGGAGAGATAACATATAAGAACAATACAGCAGCTGGTACTGCAAGTGTTACTGTAAATCCTAATAACTACGAAGGCACCAAGACCCTGTACTTCAAGATCCTCGGCGTGGACCTTTCAGGCGACGATGTATACGCTGCATTTACCGATGGTATCACTAGAAGACAGTACACAGGCACTGCGCTGACTCCGGCAGTAACGGTTACTTTTGCAGGAAGTCTTGGTACTGTTACGCTGAGAAAAGATGTGGATTTCTCACTTACGTACGAGAACAACACTAATGCCGGTGCGGCTGATGTAAAGATTACAGGTATCGGCAACTACAGCGGAACCAAGACCTTGGATTTCGATATTTTTGCGAACCTGAATGATAAGACATCTGTATTTACGATACCGAAGCAGATGTACACCGGGGAAGCTATCACCGAGCTGACTGGTGCCACGCTAAAGGCTGGCGGCAACGACCTGAAGCTTGGAACTGATTATACGCTTAGCATCACTTCGACTGATTCGTTCAGGACGAAGGGAACGGCTATTTTTACAGCACAGAGCAAGTACTATGAGGGTACGAGAACTGTACAGTTCGAGATCGGAAACGATGCTTCGATGTACAATGTCCTTGGTGTGGCTTCTACCTATGTCTATGACAGATCAGCTCACAAGCCGGTTCCGGTAGTTACTGATAAGCAGGGTACTGTCTACACTGTAGATTCTGTTACCTATGCAAGTACCTCAGATGGTGACAATTGTATCAACGCAGGTAATGTCAGGATGCAGATCGTGATCACAAGCCATGGCCAGAGTGTCACGATTCCGTATAACTACATAATCGAGCCGAAGAATATCAATACTGCCTCGATTACGCCAATCGCAGATGTCGATTATAATGGTAAGGCTCATACACCGACTATAAGAATCACAGACGGTACGAACCTGCTGACTGGTTCTCCGACATCCTCAGATGGCTCAGCTGACTTTACTTACACGTATTTTAATAATACCTTCCCTGGAACAGCAACTGTATCCATTCAGGGTATTAATAACTATACTGGAGTGGCAAACGTTTACTTTGCCATAAACGTTAAAGCAGCACCTCAGATGATCGTTACGGCTATGCCAAGTGGACGTCTTAAGGTTACCTGGAAGAAGGTTAGTGGAGTAAGCGGATACCGTATCTTCTACTCATCTGCAAACGGAACTCAGAAGCAGACAACTCTTTCAAGCAGCAAGAAGTCGACATACATCACAGGTCTGACCCGCGGAGTTGTCTATACAGTCGGTCTCCAGAGTTTCATTACAGCGAATGGCCAAAACGGATACAGCACAGCTTCTGTTCAGCAGATTGCAACTTCGACTTCAAAGCCGAAGATTACTTCTGCGAAGAGCACTGGCAAGGGTAAGATTAAGATAACCTGGAAGAAGGTTTCTAACGCTACAGCTTATATGGTTTACCGCAAGGCATCTGGTTCAAGTAAGTGGGTTCGTGTTAAGACTACGAAGAGTACTTCATTTACAAATACAGGTCTCAAGAGCGGAAAGAAGTATACCTATAAGGTTATTTCTTACAAGCAGTCAGGCGTGAAGAGAAGTTTCAGCAAATATTCAACTGGTAAGACTGTAAAAGCCAGGTAATTAGAAAACAGTTCAGGAGAAGGGCTCCTATCAAAGGGAGTCCTTCTTTTGCTGTCAGAAAAAGACCAATATTCTTTTTTGACGTAAAAGCGTTTCCGTGCTAATATACTCTCTATGAGAAAAAATGAAATCGACGAGGCCATGAGGCCATATATAGAAAAAGAAAAGAAAAAGAGAGCCGCGGAGAAAAAGGCGTTGAAGTCTGCTCAAAAAGGAGGAGAGACTTCAGACTCTAAGCTTAAAGACAGTTCAGAGCAGTCTGAGGATAAAAAAGTATCTACAGATATAAGTCCTGAAACTCCGGAAAGTAAAGAGGCTGAGGATTCAAAGACTGATGAGAACAGCAAAGACGCTGAAAAAGACGGTATCGTTGAGGTAAACGGAGTCAGGAAGTTTAAACTGGGAGAGTACTATTTTGACAGTTTTCATGAGTACAGGGACGGTCAGAATGACCTGAAAAAAATTAAGCTCATCGAGGACAAAATAGACCTGACCAACCCTCAGATGGTGCTGCGTCTCTACAATACTATCCGTGACGGTCAGATTAATTTTAAGACTAAAATCGGTGAGGACTATTTTTCCCATATAGGTGATATGGTGGCCGACAAGTCTGTCGGCCTGTTAAAGGATAAAGAGGTCGTAGATACAGCTGAGAAAAAGGTCCGCCCACAGCGATATCTGGGAATGATCGTTATTACTGCGGCTGTCGTTCTTTTTTCGTATTTCGGATTTAATGAGCTCGACAACTATCTGAACACAAGAAAACTAAAGAATCTGCAGGCACAGACTTCGACACAATCTACTGACAGCGCCGGAAGAGCATCTGATCAACAGTCAGCTGAGTTAAAGGGCAAGGATCCGTTCAAGCGCACTAAGACAGTTAAAGAAAGCGATTTAACTGTCCTTAAGGATTATAAGGAGCTTAAGGCTGAAAATCCGAACCTGATCGGGTGGCTTAAAATCGACGGAACCGATGTGAACTATCCGGTTATGCAGTCCAAGGACAACTCCTATTATCTGACTCATTCGTTTGATGGCAAAAACAGTACTGCAGGTGCCCTGTTCATGGATTACCGCTCTGACGCAGTAAACCCTACGACGAATACCATAATTTATGGTCACAATATGAACAACGGCTCGATGTTCGGCGGTCTGAAGAAGTTCTTAAGTGAGAAATATTTTAACGAGCACACGACGATAAAGTTTGACACGATCTACGAGCATCGCGAATATGAGCTCGTGGCCGTCTGTCTGGCAAAGGTGCAGAAGTCAACGGATAACACCTTCCGTTATTATAACTTTATCCAGGCTAAAAATGAGAATGAATGGAATGCCTTTACAGAAAGTGTAGGAGCTATGGTCGTAAACGGTGGCATGAGCGTAAAGGCCGGCGATGAACTCCTTACCCTCTCCACCTGTAACAGCTACATCGAAGATGGGCGTTTATTTTTACTGGCTAAGAGGGTATAAAGTAAAAATATGCACTTTTTCTCTGAATTGAAAGGTGTTTCTACTTGTAAAAAAAGGTAAAGGGTAGTAAAATAATAAATGTAAAATTTTGTTAAGTTATACAATCAGGTAGGTATAATGAAGCATAGTACTATGACAGGGTGGATTCTGATCACTTTCGCTCTGGTCCTGGGAGTATGGGTATTTACTTCACACAGTTCACAGGCTGACCAGACTACGAGTGCAGGATTTGTCCTGAACGATTCAGGAACAAGACTTATTTCATATCAGGGTTCGGGCGGTTCTGTTACAGTTCCGAGCGGTGTTACGACTATTGATTCCGGTGTCTTTGCAAATAACAGATCTATTACGAATGTCAGTCTGCCAAACTCTGTGACTACACTTGGCAGCAGAGTGTTTTCGGGTGCGACGAATCTTCGAAGCGTTACTCTTGGCAGAGTTACGAGTATTCCGGCTGATACATTTCAGAACTGTATGAGTCTGACGCAGGTTTCCATTCCGTCTACGGTTACGAGTATTGGAAGCCAGGCGTTTTATGGATGTGCGGCTTTAGGTTCTATTTCTGTACCTTCAGGGGTTTCGAGTATTTCGACAGACGCTTTTGGTGAGTGTAATAACCTGACTTCTATCTCAGCTTCGAACAGCTTTTACTCTTCGTATGATGGATGTCTGTATAATTCCTCTGGCTCGAGACTGATCCTTGTTCCACCTGGAAAGTCTTCGATTTCATTCTCAGGAAATCTCAGAACAGTTGGTGCCAAGTCATTCTCATACAATAGGAATATCCGCACAGTTACTCTGCCGAATTCTGCTGATTCAATAGAGGCTGGAGCATTTACGAACTCTGCAGTAAATTCTATCACGATTCCGAAGAGCGTAGTAAGTATTGGTTCACAGGGCAGCTGGAAGCCTGGTGAGCTCTATGGCTACCAAAAGAGCGCTGCATCTCAGTTTGCCTCAGCAAATGGAATCACATTTATTGCATTAGATCCTGGCAGCGGTAGTACTTCGAATTCGGATACAGGAAGTTCGTCTACTGGCGGAATAACAAATAATGATGATCCAGACTCTCCGGATGATGACGATATATCGAATAACGATGATCCTGATAATCCATCTGATGGTGATGACTCAGATGATGAAGATCCGGACAATCCATCAAATAATTCGAAAAAGAACAGCGGGACCTCTGCTTCAGGGGAAGCAAAAGGTGGTTCCAATGGCTCAGGTGGCAGTTCTACAGCCGGTGGCGCAGGACGCAGCTACAACGGCAAGGACGCGACACCTAAGACAGCCGATACAAACATAGACCCACGCTACGCTATGTGCGGTGTCATCCTCCTTCTTGGAATCTTCATTATGGTTTCCGGAAACAAGAGAAAGCTTACGATAGTAAATAAAAAGAGTAAAGAATAAAATAAATCTCCCCAGGGCGGGGAGATTTTTTTATGCTATAAATCATAGCAATTTGAAATGGATATTTCCTGAATAGACATAATGTATAGTTGAGAGCTGAAGTCTATCATTTGTATATCTCAAGGGAAATCGTGCTGTCGCTTAAGACAAGCCCGCTGGTTGTGAAGGCCGGCTTTGCTTTTAGGTCAGTGGAGAGCTTGGAGAACTCAATCGTACGTACAGTGCCAGCGTTATCATCTGTGGCGGTTGAAGCATTTACAGACTCATCAGAGTTTGTCAGTGTGTCAAGTATTGTATCTGACGATGCCTTGGAACCATCATCATGAACACGAGTGAGCTCTACAGCGTTATCAGAACGTGAGACCTTTGAAATCAAAAGCCCATCCTTTTGATATGTCTTAATAGTCGACATTTTTTCATTCGCAAAGCTAACGATAGTCAGAGAATTCATAAGTCCTGAAGTGTAGTGCGATGAATCAACAGTGCCGTATACCAGGTCTTCGTCTATAAAGCAGAGAGCTTTGAGTCGGCCGCCGCTCTTAGCGGTGATATCGTAAACCTTGTCGGAGCTCAGATCGCGGATCTTTATTACAGAGCCAGGCTGAGAAGATTTAGTCCATGCGATGTAGCGCATGTCTTCTGAAACACAATACTGGCCGTCCTGAAGGTTTTTAAGAATCACATCGGTTTTCCTGGTCACAAGGTCGATACCGATAAGGTTATGATTTAACAGGCAGTAGAAACGGCCTCCCGAGGTTCTGTAGAGGAGTTCTGAGAAGTTCTTCTGCAGGTATGACACAGGATTACTGCTGTTTATGAAACCCTCTTCAGTTGCAACATTTAAAGAACTGTCGTAGTGATAGATATCGATTCCACTCCTGCCCTCGTGGCTGCCACAGTTCATATATCCATAGACTACGAAATCCATAGATCCGGAAGCATCAATATTCAGGATGCGGATATCATGGTCGGTAAACAGGCATCTTAGATCATCAGAATCCTTGAAAAATGAGAAGACTGAAGTTACCTTGTTCTGATTTACATTGTACTCGTATAGAGCGCCAGCCTGAACGAAAGCGGCAACAGAACCTGACTCGTTTGCATACATTTGAGGTGTATTGGCAGAAGCACCGATATTTAAAGCACCATCCTTTATAGTAAATGAAGCAGATTTAGGAATTATATCAAGGGTTCTGTCAAATGAGAGCAGGTACATACGAGGTGAACCATAGCGAATCCGGTATTTTTCAACAGCCAGATAACAGCTGTCATCGTGGCTTAATACATACCTGAGCTCTATCGAGGCGACATCGTCTGTAAGGTCAGTTACAGAAATGATAGGTTCTGATTCAACCTTATGCGAAAAGCTCTGCATTCCGAGGTCATTTACCGTAGAATTAATAGTTACATGGGAAACATCACCAGAAGAGGCATCGGCAGTCGGTTCTAAATATTTCCCAAGGGAATTGTAATCATCAGAAAGACTCTTATCATGAAAATCAGAAGCGAACTTCATCAGCTCCTTTAGATGAGAGTCTGCAAAAATCATTATCTGGCTGTAGTAGCGGATCTTTCTGCCACCAGAAGTCAGGTTTAAGATCAGTGAATATTTATGTCCCGGGTCTAACAAATTGGTTAATTCAGTGTCAAAGGTTACTGTATCACCGCTGCTCTTTGAAGAATTCAAAGAGTTGGTAGAGATAGTACGTGAAGTATCTGCTGAGTGAATCTCATAGGAAGCATTATCTATCTGATTACCATATGTATTTACAGTGATCGTCAGCTTCCTGTCAGTATCGAGCGGAATCAGATTGTCAGTCATCTCTGTGTCATCCATCTTTGCAATATAGCCATGGAGCAAAAGCTGCTTTGTCCCAAAGCTTTCGACAGAGACAGTAGGGAGAGTCGGGGAACTCATAGATGAGACATTTGGAGATGTCTTCCTGTTAAGTATGATATAGAAAAATAAAAGTGATACGAAGAATGCGATAACAAGCAGGATTATCCTGTGTTTCGTGGATTTCTTCATTCCGGTAGTACGGAAATTAAGAGCCATAGTTATTACCTGTTAAATAAAATGTGCAAAAACAAGTCTTAAAGTATACGCGCAGACTATAGTGCAGAGGCCTGCGACTGCAACGCCGGATAATTTTTCACGGAGGAAAAACCTCGCTACGATAACTGTGATCACGATCCAGAGACTGTAGAAAAATGAAAGCCACAGGTCATAGGAGCACAGTGCTTTTGCTCTCGAGAGGGCAAGTGGCGCATAGTAGAACGCAATTCCTGTAAAAATCGCGAAGAGTACATGGTAAGCGGTTATTTTTTTCAGGTCCTTATGCTTGATAAAAAATGAAAGTATAAGGGCGACAAGGACTACCACAAACATCGAGGCTGTCTGCTGTAGCTCACCGAGCGGATTTTTCTTCAGGTAGAGCTCGTTTGCTGCAAGAATCGCAGGACCGAGCAGAGCGAAGATCCACCAGCTGCCGTGTTTGTGCTTTATGCCGAATCCCATCATGAAAATGCCGACGGTAAGGACCACATAGAACACCAGAGTGGTAATTGCGGGCATTTTTCTAAGAAAAATAGTCTTTACCACGAAAATAAACACCGGTATCAGCAGATAGAACGGCGCAGTGGAGCTGACCTCCGTGATCTGAAATGCCATAAAAAGGCAGATGAAACCGAGTGCCATCAGAACACCGGATACTGCTATGTCAATTATACTCCCCTGTGAGAAATGGCGCGCACTCTTGAAAAAGCCGTTGAAAGAGAGCGTTGTAAAAGAGAGTACAAGTATTGTGATACCTGAAATCAGCACAGTCTGAGGTGCTGAGAGTCCAGCGAGTGCTACTTTTGCAAAGACAGCTGTAAGTCCTGCTAAAAGTACCGCTATTATAAATAATCCGAGCCATCCGGATACTAATCCTGCTGCCATTTATCGAATTCCTTTCACTTGAAACCTTAGCCAACCTATTATATAATAATAAGTCGCTATAATCAAACTGATTTTGTTTGGAGGAAAGACTTTGAAGCGCACCTGGAAAAGCTTTAGTGATTTTTTTGAAAAATACGCGCTGCTCTTACATATCCCGCTTGCAATGCTTCTTGTGCTTGTAAACGAGTCATTAAGCCGGCACTCGCTGATCGAAGGATTAGGATTTATAACGAACCATACCGGAGCATTTCTTTACAACTCATTCATCATCTATGTGATACTTCTTCTGGTATTCCTATCGCCGAGACGCCTTTTTATGCGGCTCGTGATGATGGCGATAGTAATACTCTTCGGAATCATCAACTGTATAATCTTGAATAACCGAGTGACTCCGTTTGGCTTTACTGACCTCGCGATGATCGGTGACCTGCTCACGATGCAGAACACCAAGTATTTCACGGCACAGCAGGCCGGTATTTCGCTGATCGCGATTCTGATATTTGTCTTCCTTATGGTAATGCTTCACATGCACAGTAAAAAGAAGGCTGTTCAGACGAAGCTCTGGGTAAGGGTTTTGGTCTGTGCCATCGGCTTTGCCAGTTTGTTTCCAGTCACGAAGGCGTGCCAGGCAGCAGGCGTAGTGCAGACGTATTTCGGAAATCTCGCACAGGGCTACCTCGATAACGGCTATGCCTACGGATTTGCGATGTCGGTTGTCGGACGAGGAATGAACGAGCCTTCAGGATACTCTGAAAAAGCGGTTGACGATATCATAAAGGACACAGAGAAGGGCGATTCGACCCTTGGTTCTGTAAAGCCAAATATTATAGTAGTTCTATTAGAGTCGTGCTTTGATATAGATGAGTATCCGGCGCTTTCATATAATGAAGACCCGATACCTTATTTTCACGAATTAGAGAAAAAATACTCGACCGGTCATCTGACTGTTCCTGTCGTTGGTGCCGGTACCTGTAATACTGAGTTTGAGATTCTTACAGGAATGAGCTGCAAATTTTTTGGCCCTGGTGAATATCCGCAGAAGACAGTCCTTAAAAAGCGTGACTGCGAGAGTACTGCTGATGTGATCAAGAAGCTAGGCTATGGCACTCACGTAGTCCACAACAACGGCGGTAATTTTTACAGTCGTGCGAATGCCTTCTCCCAGATGGGCTTTGATACTTTTACATCTAAGGAGCTCCTCGATATAACTGACTACACACCGCTTAATACCTGGCCTACAGACGATATCCTCGTAGGTGCTACTAAGGATGCTCTTGATTCAACCAGCACTCCGGATTTCTGCTACACAATTACGGTAGGAACTCACGGCGACTATCCTACAGAGAAGGTCATCGAGAATCCAAAGATCAAGGTCAAAGTAAAAGGCGTCGACGAGGGCAGGCAGAACCAGTGGGAATACTACTGCAATATGCTGAATAATATGGACCGTTTCCTGAAGGAATATACCGATATGCTCGAAAAGCGCGGTGAACCTACGCTTCTTATCTGCTTCGGTGATCACCTGCCGACGATGGGCCTTCAGAATAAGGATGTCAAGCAGAACGATATCTACCAGACTAAGTACATCACCTGGAACAACTTCGGCATGAAGAAGCAGGATCAGGATCTGACTGCATATCAGCTTGTATCGACATATTTCGACAGACTTGGTATTCATGGCGGTACGATGGTTGACTACAACCAGACTATGACTGAGAGAGGCATTAGCGGCAAGTCACAGAAGTACTTGAAGAATCTGCAGATGCTCCAGTACGACCTGCTCTATGGAAAGAGATATGCTTACCATGGGGTAGATATGTATCCGGCCTCAGACCTTGTAATGGGTATCAACCCGGTAGTGATCGACAATGTCTATTATTATGATGACAGGCTGCATATATACGGCGAGAACTTCACACCGTGGTCGAAGGTATTTGTAAACGGTGAAAAAGTAAACACTACCTATGAAAGCGGTCAGGTTCTTTCAATCAGTGCAAAGGACGTGACCGATGGTTCGTATCTGGTCGTAAACCAGATGGGCTCGAACAATACGATATTCAGAAGTTCGAACGAATACGAATTGAAACTTCCAAATACTGATGAGTAAAAAATAACCCTTCCACACGAAAGTGTGGAAGGGCGTTTATTTTTTAAAAAAGATATTAATACTCGCCTTTTCTGTACTTGGTAACCAGATTGTCGATTCTCTCGTATGGATCGAGGAGACTCGAGATAGAACAGTCATGGTTTAAGGTATCGATGATATAAGCGATGTATTTGCTCATGTCACAGCTGATATAGTAATCTCTTGAAAGGAGCTCTGGTGTCTGATATACGAGGTTTGTAGTAACAACCTTGTAGATAAGCCCTTCCTCTACAGCTTTATCAAAGGAAGCAAGACCATTTGTGAAGAGACCGAAGGTAGAAACACAGAAGATTCTGTTGGCCTTTCTCTTCTTCAGCTGTCTGGCAACGTCGATCATTGACTCACCTGATGAGATCATATCATCTACGATGATGACGTCCTTGCCTTCTACTGATGAACCGAGGAACTCATGAGCTACGATTGGGTTTCTGCCGTCTACGATCTTTGAGTAGTCACGTCTCTTGTAGAACATACCCATATCTACGCCGAGGACTGTAGCCATATATACGGCACGTCCGGTTCCGCCCTCATCAGGGCTGATGATCATCAGATGATCGTTATCAATCTTTAAATCCTTAACGTTCTTGCAGATTCCCTTTATAAACTGGTATGCAGGCTGTACTGACTCAAAACCATGAAGAGGGATTGCGTTCTGGACTCTAGGATCATGTGCATCGAAGGTGATGATATTCTCAACACCCATCGATACGAGCTCCTGCAGGGCCATAGCGCAGTCAAGTGACTCACGGGCTGTACGGCGATGCTGTCTGCTCTCATAGAGGAACGGCATGATGACATTGATACGTTTTGCCTTACCACCCACAGCGGCAATGACACGCTTCAGATCACTGTAGTGATCATCCGGCGACATGTGATTGGTCTGACCGCAGAGTGAGTACGTCAGGCTATAGTTAGTGACATCTACCATGATGTAGAGATCTAATCCTCTGACAGATTCATTTATCTGGCATTTAGCCTCGCCGCTTCCGAAACGTGGAGTAGAAGCTGAGATCATGTATGAATCACTTGTGTAGCTGGCCTTCTCTACGAAATCAAGATGATCAGATTTACGGTTCTTACGCCATTTAACCAGGTAGTCGTCTACCTTGGTTCCTAAAGTCTCACAGCTCTTCAGTGAAATGATACCGAGAGGTGCTACTGGTTTGCGTGTAGCCAGTGTGTCGTCATTGCGTGGCATTTTGTTCCTCCATTATTTATTGGCAGGTTTCATGTCTTTGAGTTTGTTCTCGATCCTGCCATCGAAACCAAACAGGTGAAAGAAATTATACTTCTCAACAAGGCGGGAATATACTCTCTGGGAGTAGATTTCTGAGACCTCGTTCAAAGTCAGGTTAGTAGAGATGATCGTGGACTTGGAGTTCAGCAGGCGGTCATTTATCAGATAGAAAAATGTAGACGTCGTGAAGGTGTTCGAAACCTCTGTACCAAGGTCATCTATTATAAGAAGGTCTGCCGTAAAAAGGCTCTTGTATGCGTAGTCATCGGTATTTTTCTTCTCTCCGAAGGTGTAGTCCGAACAGACATTAAAAAGTCGGACTGCTGAGATATAAATCACAGTATGGTCAGTATTTATAAGTGAACCTGCTATGCAGCTCGAGAGAAAGGTCTTTCCTGAGCCTGAAGTACCATAGAAAAACAGGTTATGGAATGAGTTGTCGAATGTTTCAACAAAACGCTTACTCTGCTCCAATGCCTGCTGTGCATTCTCACGCGAACTCATGCCTGAAGAATCCCTTTCTGAGGAATATCCAGACAGATCAAAATCTTCGAAATGATCTGTAAGAAGGCGTTTCATGATGGGCTCGTCACGATATATAAGGTCTGTCGCGTGCTTTTTCAGGCAGTGACATGGAATATCGTTGTATTCGCCTACATAGCCTGTGTCCTTACAGTCAGGGCACTGATATGGCGGCTCGAGATAGTCTTCCGGGTAACCGTTATTACGGAGAATCTTCTTTTCTTCTTCAATAAAGCGGGCAGTAAGCTCCTTATAATCCACATGAACATCACGTCTGCGGGCATCATTTATGAATGCGTCCTCGAGCTTTGAGAACTCAGGAATCTTCTCACGGATTTCATCACGACGGGAACGGATCAGTTCATCACGCTCCTGCTGTGCCTCGCGGTAGATCTGCATTATTTGATTGTACTGTGTGTTCGTCAGTTTCATGCTTAAATAGAGTTATTCTTAAGGAGCATAGACTCCATAGCAGGGTCGTAGCTGTTCTTCTCTGAGTATGAGTTAAAGCTGTTCTTCCTCTGTGGCTGGGTATTCTTTCCAGCTGGAGAAAATCTGGCTTTCGTGATTTTTGAGTGGTTTGTATCGTCAGCTTCCACCTGAGATAAATCAGTGAATCCCTTCTCGTGCCAGGCATTTAGGATAGTGTCGGCATAGCTGAAATTCGGCTGAGAAATATTCGCCATAGTTCTGCTGCAGGCTTCAGACACCATTTCCTTTGAAAAATGCCACTCGTTGAACCATTTATCAACGAATTCAAGCTGAGCGGGTACAAGATTTCCAGAGATGCCAAATGCAGTTTTTACAGTGAGTGTATTCTCGCTGTGCTGCTTTTTTTCGTCCTTAGCGGCTGCTACAGTATTTATGCCGTTATTGTGCCAACTGATCGCGATAGAGTTCATGTAACTCATGATATTCGAGCGGCTCTGGCACTTGCCAGCGGCAAGTGTACTTGTCA
The DNA here is from genome assembly GCA_900316165.1 of uncultured Lachnospiraceae bacterium. Classification (GTDB taxonomy): domain Bacteria; phylum Bacillota; class Clostridia; order Lachnospirales; family Lachnospiraceae; genus Weimeria. Next base: position 35,417 of record ONBW01000023.1, read on the forward strand.
TCAGATAATCAATCAGATCCATGCTCATGCCTAGATCTATATGCCAGTATAGTATAGTATCTACTGCCTTGTTATTCAAGGCGGTGCCAAGATAGCGCTGTGCAATAAAGAGTATCTGTCTGATCTCAGGGTCGTTTTCTAAATCTTCACTGTTAAAGCTCTTCTTATTATCAGATGGAAGAGGGGTGTTATCAGTATCAGTATCAGTACCAGACTTCTTCTCTTCTGTGACTCTCTGAACAGGGGACGCCTTTTTTGCTTCAGCAGTGTCGGAAATTCCACTAGAAGCAGCTGATGAAACAGTCTCTTTATTAGTGTCAGAAGAAGAGTCGGCTGCAAAAGAAAAACTCATCTGGCCGTCACCATCCTCTGCCATCTGAGCAGAAAGCGGTCTCATGCAGATATCGCAGAGTTCTCCATCCTCATCGTAGTCGAGGGTCAGAATGCCTGCCGCAGAGAGAGCGTCGATAGAGGTGCGCACGTTACGCGCAGAAAGTCCCAGACAGTCAGCGGTCGAAGCAATCGAAAAATCAGCTTCAGGGTCATTAATGCAGCGTAAAAGGCGCAGATATACCTTTACATCGTCGCCGTTAAGACCTTTCATATAATTATCTATGAAGTTATTTGACACACAGGTAACTGAGGCCGATGCCTCTGCGTGGAGATTTATTGAAGCCATCTGCAAATCCTTTCGTTAAACTGCGGTAATTATATCACATTCAATTTCTTTAAAAAAGTGTCGCAGATTCAACAATATCAGTGTATAACGCATGTGGATAATGTGGATAACCTAGTGTAAATCTCTTAGTTAGGGCATTAAAAATCCACATCCTTTTGTGACTGTTTTTCTACAAAAAGATGTGGATAAAGTGGATAACTATTTTTTAAGCAGGTCATCGCCTATTTTATAGACGTCTCCCGCACCCATAGTTATCAACAAATCACCGTCGATAACATTTTTTGATAAAAATTTTTCAATCTCGTCAAAGGTTGCAAAACACTCGCAAGGTGTGCCAAGCTCACGAATTTTGTTACAGAGGTCAATGGAGTGCACTCCGTATATATCCTTCTCTCTGGCAGGGAAAATCTGTGCTAAGACTACCTGATCTGCAACTGAAAGGGCCTTTGCAAAATCGCCAAGGAAAGCTTTGGTTCTGGTATAAGTGTGAGGCTGGAATACGACTATAAGTCTCTTGTGAGGGTATTTCAATGCTGCATCAAGCGAGGCATGAACTTCTGTAGGATGGTGGGCATAATCATCAACTATCGTAGCACCGTGATATTTGCCCTTTACCTCGAAACGCCTCTTTGCACCGCCGAATTTCTTAAGGCCGGCTTTGATCTGATCCATGGTAAAACCAAGCTCTCTTGCTACAGCTATAGCAGCTAAAGCGTTTCCGACATTGTGTCTTCCAGGTACGGACAGAACGACTTCGCCTAAATCCTCGCCGTATCCGAATGCCTTGAATCTGGCCTCTCCGGTCTCGTCGTAGGTGATATCCTCTGCGTGATAGTCTGCACCCTCGTTAAAGCCTACGGTAATGACCTTTGCTTTGATGCCGTCTACTATCTCTTTATAATTCGGGATTTCGTCGTTTATTATTACAGCTCCGTCAGCCTTTGTATCTGCTGCAAACTGGTGGAAACTCTTCCTTATATCTGCTAAGTCCTTGAAGAAGTCAAGGTGCTCAGCCTCAACGTTTAAAATAACGCTATACTTCGCATAGAGCTGAAGGAAGCTGTTGGTATACTCGCAGGCTTCTGTAAGGAAAAGGTCTGAGTTACCTACATGAATATTTGAATTAATAGCTTTAAAAATACCGCCGATAGAGAGAGTCGGGTCTTTTTCACCTTCGAGCATGATCTGTGAGATCATACTTGAAGTAGTGGTCTTACCGTGGGTTCCGGCTACTGCGACGCTGTTTGGATAGTGCTTCATTATCTCACCCAGGAGCTGTGCACGGGTAAGCATCGGGATGCCCTTTTCCTTAGCGGCTGCAAACTCCGGATTGTCTGGATGAATGGCAGCTGTATAGACTACGCAGTCAATGTCATCAGTAATATTTGCTGCTGACTGTGGATAGTGGATGTCTGCTCCAAGCTCACTTAAATGACGTGTCAGGTCGCTTTCAGCTCTGTCTGAGCCGCTTACCGGGAAGTGTCTGTCTAGAAGCACTTCAGCCAGGCCGCTCATGCTGATTCCGCCGATTCCGATAAAATGAACCTTAACCGGTTTATCGAAATTTATCTCATACATATGAGTATCTCACTTTCCTTTGAGTTTTTGACTTTTTCAAACTTTCCACGTGGTCTGCATACTGGCGCGGAAAGTTTATTTTTCCTGATTAAGAATACATCAAAACAGGGTAAAATACAAGGAGTGCTCCAATTGAAAAGAAAATGCGCGTTTTTGCGAATTTTCTCATTGGAAACTATGCTAAAATTAGATTGTTTCCGATGGGAGATATTTTTGGAGGATATTATATGTATGATGTGATAGTGATAGGCGCAGGCGCTGTGGGAAGCGCCACTGCCAGAGAGCTTTCGAGATACAGTGGAAAGTTCTTAGTACTCGAGGCAGAGGAGGATGTCTGCTCAGGTACCACAAAGGCAAACAGCGCGATAGTTCATGCCGGTTATGATGCCGTGCCAGGTTCTAAAAAAGCTTTATATAATGTACGCGGTTCAGAGATGATGGAGGACCTCTCAAAGGAGCTTGACTTCGCTTATAAGAGGATTGGTTCGCTCGTTATCTGCAGGAAGGATCAGGACAGGTCCGTTCTTGAAAAGCTCTTGGAGCAGGGGAAAAAGAACGGTGTAAGGGACCTTCGTATAATAGAAAGAGACGAGATTGTTTCAATGGAGCCGAATATCGACGACGATGTAGTCTGTGCTCTCTATGCGCCTACAGCCGCTATCGTCTGCCCGTTCGGTATGTGTATAGCGTTTGCGGAAAATGCCGCAGACAATGGTGTGGAATTTGCTTTCAATTCAGGGGTTAAGCAGATAAAGAAGGCAGACGGTCATTTTGTCATCGAGACAGAGAAGGGTGTTTTCGAGGCAAAGGCAGTCGTGAACGCAGCAGGCGTCTACTCAGACGTCCTTCATAACCAGGTTTCAGAGAAGAAGCTTCATATCACTCCGAGAAAGGGCGAGTATGAGCTCTTCGATAGAGCAGATGGTGACTTCGTTCATCATACTATATTCCAGCTGCCGTCAGCTCTTGGCAAAGGAATCCTCGTTACTCCGACAGTTCACGGCAACCTGCTTTTAGGACCGACAGCCGAGGACATAGAGAACAAAGAGGGCACAAATACTACAGCCGATGGTCTTTCTCAGGTTGAAAAAATGGCCGCTCTCTCCGTTAAGAATATTCCGTATAGAGACGTGATCACCTCATTTGCCGGACTTCGTGCACATGAGGACGGCGGTGATTTTATCATTGGTGAGTGTGAGGACTGTGAGGGATTCTTCGATGCGGCAGGCATCGAGTCTCCGGGACTTTCAAGTGCTCCGGCTATTGGAGCCGACCTGGCGCAGATGGTTGCAGAGAAGCTTTCACTAAAGAAGAACGAGAGCTTTAACGGCACGAGAAAGGGAATCCTCGATCCGAAGAAGCTTTCTATAGAAGAGAGAAACGAGCTTATTAAGAAAAATCCAGCCTATGGCCAGATCATATGCCGCTGCGAGAGCGTTACAGCCGGTGAGATCATAGATGCGATCACGAGAACTCTCGGCGCTAAGTCACTTGATGGCATAAAGAGAAGAACGAGAGCCGGTATGGGCCGCTGCCAGGCGGGTTTCTGCACACCTAGACAGATGGATTTACTGGAAAAATACGCGCATCTGACACCGGAAGAGGTCACGAAGTCCGGCGGAGACAGCGTTTTGGTTTTTGGAAAGACTAAGTAAGGAGGCAGCTTCGATGGAAAATTATGATTTAGTTATCGTCGGAGGCGGTCCGGCTGGACTTGCAGCTGCTATCTCCGCGAGAAAAGAAGGAATACAGAGCATCTTAGTGCTTGAGAGAGACGACAGGCTCGGCGGTATTTTGAACCAGTGTATCCACAACGGTTTCGGACTTCATACATTTAATGAGGAACTGACCGGACCTGAGTACGCCGGCAGATTTATAACCCAGCTTCTCGATGAAAAAATAGAATACAGGCTTAACACCATGGTCATGGATATAAGCCATGACAGAGTCGTTACTGCGATGAATTCAAGGGACGGCATGTTCCAGATCCAGGCAAAGGCAGTTGTCCTTGCTATGGGCTGCCGTGAGAGAAGCCGTGGCGCCTTGAATATCCCTGGATACAGACCGGCCGGCATCTATACAGCTGGCTGTGCACAGCGTCTCGTGAATATGGAAGGCCAGATGCCAGGTAAGAAGGTCGTTATCCTTGGTTCAGGCGATATCGGTCTTATCATGGCCCGCCGTATGACACTTGAGGGCGCAAAGGTTGAGGTAGTAGCAGAGCTTATGCCTTATTCAGGCGGCTTAAAGAGAAATATTGTCCAGTGTCTCGATGATTTCGGCATTCCACTTAAGCTCTCTCACACCGTCGTAAATATCGAGGGCAAGAAGAGAGTAGAGGCTGTAACTATTGCTGAGGTAGGCCCGGATAGAAAGCCTGTCCCTGGAACAGAGGAGAGATACGAGTGCGATACGCTTCTACTTTCCTGCGGCCTTCTTCCTGAAAATGAGCTTTCAAAGGCCTGTGGAGTCGAGCTTTCAAGAGTTACAAATGGCCCTGTAGTAAATGATTCACTTGAGACCAGTGTCCCTGGTGTATTTGCCTGCGGAAATGTGCTTCATGTACACGACCTTGTAGACTTCGTTTCTATGGAAGCCAAAAATGCAGGCCACTACGCAGCTGCCTTCATCAAGAATGGAGAAGAGACCGGCGAGAGGATCATAGATATGGTATGCGACGGAAAGGTCCGCTACACCGTTCCTCAGATGATAAGACCTGACGATATGGAAGAGACTCTTACAGTCCGCTTCCGTGTCGCAAATGTCTACAAGAACGCTTCTATCGTAGTAAAAGCAGCCGGAAAAGAGCTTGTAAGACGTAAGAAGCAGATCATGGCTCCGGGTGAGATGGAGCAGGTTGTTCTAAAAAAAGCTGACCTCGCATCAGCTGATCGTGTAGATATAGGAATCGAGGAGGCTTGAATATGGAAGAGAGACATCTGACTTGTATAAACTGCCCGATGGGCTGCGCTCTTACGGTTACTCTGGATAACGGAGAGGTAGTTTCTGTCACAGGAAATACCTGCAAGCGCGGTGAAATCTACGGCAGAAAAGAGGTCACAAACCCTACGAGGATCGTGACCAGTACTGTAGCAGTTGACGGCGGAAAAGATGCTGTAGTAGCTGTAAAGACTGCTTCAGATATTCCTAAGGGCAAAATGTTCGACATCGTAAATGCCCTAAAGGGAGTTCGCGTTAAGTCTCCTGTTCATATCGGAGATGTGATCGTAAAGGACGTCTGCGGAACGGGCGTTGATATCATCGCCACAAGAGAAGACTGATTTTTACCTGGCGTGTGAATGCGTTACAGGTTTTCCGGTTATTTTTCTTTGAGTAAATCAATGAAAAATAACCGGATTTTTTATGCTTTGGTACTTATTTGGCTGCGGCATTTATCATTTCTTCCAACTGGCGCTTTCCCTCTTCAAAAGGCAGGAAGCGGCGCTCATCGATATTTGAAAAATAATCCCAGAAAGTACCTGTGATTGTCGGCTCCTCAGAATAGAAGGTATAAACCTTATTTTCATAGATAAAAGCTGTTGTAAAAAGAGAAGGTGTAGTCGTTATCGTAAGCCCGTACTGGACAGGAAAGGCGTCGGACGACAGAAAGCTTACAGAATCCGGAGTGATGCTCTCAAGCCAGTTCTGCATCACTAAAACACGGTCTTCTACGCTGAGCGGGGTGTAGAGTTCATCTAACAGCTCATCAATACGTCCGGTCTTTAAAAAGCGACGAATACCCGCAAGAGAAATTATTTCCCTGGTAGAACTTTTCATAGCATTTCTGTAGTAATCCATATTTGATAGGAATACTTCAACCATTTTCTTACTGCCAGGAATATCAATGTTCAGGTATTTACTACATAGATCCTGGCTGAGATATGGACAAAGGCAGGGCTGCATGCTGAATTGGATACGCTTTGAGATCATCTTGTTCTGAACCGTTGAGTAATAAAGGTTCATCTGGCTCAGCGGACTGGTTGAAAGAGAAATCAACGGTCTGGATTCCTGGAACATTTTTGTGAAATTATTATGCAGGTCATCGATAAAGTTCTTATCTCTTGAAAAAATACCGCTCATCGAGTCATCGCCGTTCCCGAACATCAGGGCATATCTGGAGGTGATGATATAGCTGGCGTGAAGAGGCCATTTTTCCTTGATCGAACCATCAGAATAGTAGTAATAAGAGTGATAGGTGTCAGAGGCAAAAGTAAGAGGGATAACACTGTGTAGAAGATTCAGATTGTTGTAGATCGATGAGTCAGCTCCGTTGGTTCTTGGGAGGAGACTTATGATATTAAAAATCTCAAGTGATGGGTTTAATTTTTTAGCCATGATAAGACATTCCTGAAGACCGGAATCATCTGGCTGCATGACTGCATAAACAGGTTCGTCGCCAACAGATGAAAGCAGAGTGAGTATCGCCTGATGGATATTTAAGTCTCCATTCAGATAGAACATATCCTTATCCGGGAAATGACTGAATGCGTTTGGCTCAAAAAGGCAGACATCAGACTGGACAGGGGTAATCTGGAAGTGCTTTAGAAATTTATCTATCTGGCTCCACAGAGCAATCCTTTCTGCACCGAAGTGTTCATTTTTCCAATAATCCTTTAAAAGCAGACTGTCAGCATAGGTCATATTCAGGTAATCTGCGATTTTTTCCACAGCGTCTATACAGCTTGGCACGCGGGTGCCCTTGATATATTTGTAGACGACCTTCCCAAGGCCGGTACCGTCTGAGAGCTCAGTTCCTGTAACACGGCTCTGCTTCATATACGTGGAAATAAGGTCACTGAAATCACTCATTTATTTTTCCTTCTTAGTAAATTAATCATATTTATCCTTACTGTAAAGTATTATAACATACAACTAAATAAATTAATAATACTTAATGCTTTTAGACTTGAATTTAGACATATACTTTGGTAAAATCGTTGTGTTGTAATTCAGTGTAAATTCTATTAGTTACAAAATTTTCCTGAATTTTGGACTATAGATTAGCCATTGATATGAAGAAAAAGTCGGTTCAAATGACCAGTTCCTTCTTTAATGTGAAATAATAATCTAGGCATGTATCATATTCAGAGCAAACAAAAAAGCAGATTATTTAAAACTCTAATCTGCTCTGAATGTGATACTGCCGGATTGTACCAGG
>ONBW01000008.1 GCA_900316165.1 uncultured Lachnospiraceae bacterium
AACTCAACAATATCACAACGGCAGGCAGACTGCCATATTTATTTGAGAACTAGATTATGAGACTAACGTTTGCCGTCGCGCAAGCGACTTGGTACAATGTTACTATTCACGGCAAGCTTATGTGGGGGTTCATGACGGACGCACTTGTGCGGACGGTTGAACCCCCACAGAAGCAGTTCCTGTGAAGCAGGAACATCCCCAACAACCGCAGACTTTTAGCATCGAAGATGCGGCAAACGCGCGTAAGCGCGGTTGGTCTGCGGTCTGATTGGGGATGTGCCGTGAATAACAAAATTATAATAGGATGCATTATGAGATTTGTAATTCAGGTGGTCGATAAGGCCAGGGTTGATATCGATAAAAAAACGGTTGGAGAGATAGGGAAAGGGTATATGGTCCTGATCGGCGTAGGACAGGACGATACCAAGGAAACCGCTGACAAAATGATTAAGAAGATGCTCGGTCTTCGTATTTTTCCGGATGAGAACGGAAAGACGAATCTGTCTCTGAAGCAGGTGGATGGAGAACTTCTTCTCGTCTCCCAGTTTACTCTCTACGCAGACTGCCGTCACGGAAACAGGCCGTCATTTATCAATGCCGGAGCACCGGATATGGCAAACGGACTTTATGAGTATATAATCGAAAAAACAAAAGAGCAGGGGTACAGGGTGGAGACCGGGCAGTTCGGAGCAGATATGAAGGTCTCACTTGTAAATAATGGACCTTTTACTATTATTCTCGATTCAGATGATCTCAAATGACTGATCCCACGGGTTATTCCCGTGGGTATTTTTTTTCGATTCCATTATTACCCGTTTTATTTTTTTTTATCTTTAATCAAAAAAATTTCCAGAATAAAAACAGCTAAATGCTTAACAAAAAACCTAGATTAATTTAATCTATTTATTAGGTAATTTAGGCATTTAATATCTTGAAATGTATGTAATAATTAAGTAAAATTTAAAGCAAAGATTTAATTAAATCATAGAAGTGGTAAATTGCTAAACTGAACGAATTCATCAGCTTTAGCAGAAAGTTTAAACCCGATTTAACATTTTTGGAGGTTGTTAAAAATGCAGAAGGGATTAGCTAAAAAGATTGCAGCAGCCTGCATGGCTGCCGCGGTGACACTTGGAAGTGCGGGAATGTTACCCGAGCTGGGGACGTGCATAACTGATGCGTATGCCGACACTCAGACGATTTACTCTGGAACGAATACGCTTGACATTAATGATTTGGATCTGAAAACAGAGAACTGGGATGGTCTGAAAGAGTATGAGTACGATGGAAGTATTTCAGGTGTCAAAACAAGTGAGAAGATGACACTTACTGCTGATGTAAGCATGGACGAGGCATCATATAAGTCGCTTGAGGATAGTGGTGATTATCTGAAGCTCCAGGGAGTGCTAAAGATTGGAGCAAACTGGGAATGGAAAGAGGGTAAAGAAGTAGCTTATCTCGATAAAAATTCATTTAAGCAGGATAATCAAAGTTACAAAACTACTGTAAGTATTCCTTTTTCATCTATGCCAGTTGATGATTTGAAAGAAGTAGAGTTCCGTGTAGTTGGACAGGGATTTGAGGGATTGTTGCAGGTTAGCAATGTAGCTATTACTGCTGAGGCAGACAAACAGGCAGAACTTCCAGAAAAGGATTCAACTGTAGTGGATGACTTTGAATCTGCTGGAAAAGGAAGTAATGATGGCTGGAAAAATGAGGACGGCTGGCAGTACAAAAATACAATCACTCCAGAAGTGGCTGAATTCAATGGAAGCAAGATGCTGAAGCTGAACCTGGACTACACCGGCTGCGAGGGCTACTCATGGAGCGAAGCAAAGATTAACAAGAGCTTTGATGGATATGATATTTCAGCGTACAATAGAATTTCTTATGATATCATCTATCCAACCGAGGCAGATGGAAAGCTTAAGGCAAAGGTATTTGCAAAAAATACCGACGGCACGGAGTTAATCAATAAGGATACTTCGCTCACCTCTGAAGACTATACAGATGGTTATAAGAAGGCAAAGGTGACAATTGCTTTTGATCCATCTTCTGTAAAGCTTACTGATATGACAATCGGTACGGTGGGTGTCAATACTTCCTTTAAGGGAGATGTCTATATTGACAATATCACTTTATCTCAGTACAATGCTTCAGGTGACTATACAGACATTACATCTACTCCATCAGAAAATTATACTAAGGCGTATATAAGCAATATGCCGGATCAGGTAACTCTATCAGATAAAAACGCATTGTCGGAGACAAAGGCTCTCTATTCCTATCTCAAGGGGCTTTCATCCTCAGATCAGGTACTTTTCGGCCATCAGAACGACACCCATAAGACTGTTAGAAGCGGAGTGGAGTCTGATACCAAGGATATTACCGGAAGCATCAGCGGAATAGTGGGTATAGATTCTCTTTCACTTACTGGAACAGAGATTGGTGAGACAGATGTCAATAAGGCTATAACAAAATCAGCTGAAATCAGCAAAGCCGCAGCAAAAGATGGTGCTATCATAACGCTTTCAGCTCATATGCCAAATATGAGCAATTCAAAAATAAAAGCTACACCAGATGCGGCAAGACCTTATGATTTCTCAAAGTGTGATTTCAGTGAGTCAAAGGATCTCTCGAACAACTGCTCAGAGGAAGTGCTGCCAGGTGGCAAGTATAACGAAAGATACACAGCTTACTTAGACATCATAGCTGATTACGCAAAGCAGCTCGGCGATATTCCGGTGCTGTTCAGACCTCTTCACGAGTGTGACGGCGGCTGGTTCTGGTGGGGCTCAGCTACAACAGATAAGGAGACCTACAAAGCGCTCTACAGATATACAGAGGATTATCTGACTTCTAAGGGCGTACATAACTTTATCTATGTATATTCACCGGGCGGACCTGTAGAGGAGGAAAAGTATCTGTCGAGATATCCTGGAGATGACTATGTCGACGTGCTTGGATTCGATTATTACAACGATTACAGCACCTATCCGGCAGAGTATTCAGATGATTTCTTTACAAATCTTGCAAAGTCTTGTGAGGTTCTTGGAAAAATAGCCGATGCGAAGGGCAAGGTTTCTGCCATTTCAGAGACGGGAGTAAGAGTTGAAAAGGCCGATGGTTCTGATAACGAGGGACTTCTTGTAAAGGGAAATCCAATCAAGGGACATGATTGGTATAAAAAAGTAAACGACATAGCAAAAAAGAACGGCCAGTCCTATTTCCTGCTCTGGGCAAACTTCTCTGATTCGAACTTCTATGTACCTTACAAGTGCAGTGATAAGAAGGGGCAGGAGCTGATAAACGAGTTCATTGATTTTTACAATGACAGCTCATCAGTGTTTGCAAACGGCACTAATTTTTACAATAGTGCAGAGAATGAAACAGTAGAAAATGATAACGCAGGAGCTGCAAAAGGGTATTTTACGAATATTTTTTCAAAGGGTACGATTACTGCTCCATGCACTATTAAGGCGAATGTTTCATATGCTTCTAAGGTGCAGTTCGTTCTTAAGAACGGCAGTACAGAGCAGACCGTGGCTGCAGTAAAGGTGGAATCCTCAGATGAATACAGCGGTCAGGTAACTGCTGAGATGTTAAATGATCTTGGAAAGACTGATACAGGTACAATCGCGCTTGTGGCAGACGGCAAGACTCTTTCAACTCTTAGTTTTATAAGCTTTGGACAGGAAAAGTCAAAGCATCCAAAGAATACTATTGATGATTTTGAGCTGTACTATGGTGATGCTGACTATCTGAATGGTACGTATTCTGAGAACTCAGCAGCAGGCTGCACATCATCGTTCTCGCTTAACAGTGAAACGAAGGCAGCAGGAGAATATTCAGGCTCATTTAACTATACACTGAAGAATTCCAACTCTGAGGTTTGGACTGGAAGAAAGATGTCTCTTCCTTACAGCGACTACAGTGAGTACAATGCGCTTTCGATGTGGATAAAACCTGATGGCAAGGGACAAAAGCTTGTTATTCAGATCACTTCGAATGGTGAGGATTTTGAGGCTTATCTGAACGACTTTGTAAAGACAACTGACGCTAAGTACGTAACTATTCCTTTCAGCAAAATGAAGGGAAAGAACGGTGGTAAGGTTGATCCTTCGAAAATCACGAACTTCGCAATCTGGTGCAACAGTGTAGCTAATAATACCGATCTGACTTCATCGATACTTTTTGATCAGATAAAGTTTGGCAAGATAGACGAATCATCTGTTAAGGCTAGTGAGGGAGGATATGTGGTTTCTGATTCAGAGCTGATCAAATCTGATCAGAGCTCATCAGGATCAGGTTCATCAGGTAACTCAGGATCAGGTTCGTCAAGCAACTCAGGTTCTGGCTCAACAGATAACACAGGCTCTGGAACAACAGGCCAGGATCCTGCAAACAATGGTTCTTCAGGCACTGGAGATAATGGAAATGGCAGCACATCTGAAAAACCAGATAATGATACTACTGAGAAAAACGACACTATACTGAGCGGAAAGGCTTCTGACGGTACAAAGGTTACAGTAGTAGTTTCTGATGATGGAAAAATAACTGTAACAGGTGCAAAGCCTAAGCAGTTGATTACAGCTAAGGACAGTAATGGCAAGGTAATTAAGCTGCTTACAAATGCTTCTGGAAAGGTTGCAAAAAAAGAGATCGTCAAGGTTGGCAAAGTAAAATACTTGGCTGCCGCTGACGGACAGCTCGCATCCAAGGAGACTGTCAAGGTCGGTAAGAGCTATTACTATGCTGACAAGAACGGAAAGCTTGTTACAAAGGACAAAAAGATCGTAAAAGCTTCAAATGGCAGCAGATACATCACGAAAAAGAGCGGCAAGCTCTACACCAGCCAGTGGGTTAAGATCGGAAAGAAGAAATACAAGGTCAGCAAGACTGGTAAGATAACACAGGTGAAGACTATCAAGTCAAAAAGTAAAAAATCAAAAAAATGATTTAGATTTAGCTGAAATATCATTCTTTTGTTACATATCTTAACCCATCTGTGAAAAATAAAAGGGCTGCTTCTAAAAAAGAGGCAGCTCTTTTTTGTGTGTGCAAACATCTGTTGACTTATTGTTAATAAACATGATAATATTAAAAGGCTGTGCTTTAATTGGCAAAAATTAAAGGAGATTATATGAATATCAAGGAAAGCCTGCTGCTTTATGCGGTGACTGACAGGAGATGGCTTAAGGAGGACAAAATCCTTTCCGACGTGATAAAACAGGCGGTTGAAGGCGGAGCTACTATGATTCAGCTTCGTGAAAAGGAGCTTGATAAAGAGCAGACTATTGAAGAGGCTCTTGATATAAAAAGTTATCTGAATGCGAAGAATATTCCACTTATAATAGATAACGATATTGAGATTACAAAGAAAGTCGGCGCTGACGGAGTCCACGTAGGACAGGATGACTGCCCAGTCAGCGAAGCCAGGAAGCTGCTTGGCAAGGACTTCATTATTGGTGCTACAGCTCATAATGTGACAGAAGCTGTGAAAGCAGAGAAGGATGGAGCTGACTATCTGGGTGTTGGTGCTGCCTTTGGCTCCTCGACTAAAGCTGACGCCAAGGCTATTGTCTCTCTTGATGAGTATAAAAAAATTACCGAGGCTGTCTCGATTCCGGTTGTTGCTATCGGTGGAATCGATGAGACGAACATCCTGCAGTTAAAGGGACTAGGCCTATCGGGATTTGCAGTGGTTTCATCTATTTTTGCAAGAGATGACGTAAAAGCAGCTGCTGAGCAGATGAAAAAGCTTGCTCTACATGCAAGGGGTACCATCTGCTGCCCACCAATTACGGACTTGAAGTGAAAAAGGAACCTGAGTCCGTAAAAAAGAAAAGAATTAAGGAAAGAAAAGATATATGAAACAAAAAATAGCTAAGTACGTGTCACAGAATGTGATCGGCATGGTTGGGCTGTCGGTCTACATTCTTGCGGATACGTTCTTTATATCGTGGGGCTTTGGAGCGGATGGCCTCGCGGTACTGAATATGACTCTGCCGCTCTATGGCTTGATGTTTGCGCTGGGTTCGATGATAGGAATTGGCTCATCGGTAGTCTACAGTATAAGAAAAGCCAGCGGAGGCGACGTAAGCACTGTCTTCATGCAGTCGATAGGCTGGACGATACTAATAAGCATCCCGTTCATGCTGATGGGAATTTTCATACCAAAGCAGGTGCTTGCAGTCATGGGTGCAGACGCTGCGCTTCAGGAGATGGGGCAGGGCTATGCCAGACTCTGCCTGATGTTTGCACCGTTTTTTATGTGTAACTATACATTTACAGCCTTCTGCCGTAACGATAAGGCACCGGGGACGGCAATGGTGGCGCAGCTCTCAGGCAGTGCGTTTAATATCGTATTCGACTACGTGTTCATGTTCGTCTGTGGGTTTGGATTTACTGGTGCGGCTATGGCTACCATCTGCTGCCCGGGACTTTCGATGGTCATCTGCCTTACGCATTTTCTGGGAAAAAAGAACACGGTACCGTTCAAGAGAACACGGCTCTCGTTTACTTTTTTAAGAAAAGCAGTGCCACTTGGAATGAGTGGTTTCGTCGGGGAGATTTCAAATGGATTTACCTCGTTTGTGTTCAACTATCTCTGCCTTGGACTCGGCGGAAATGTAGCAGTGGCAGCATACAGCGTTATCGCAAATATCTCACTGGTTGTCATCTCTATCTTTAATGGAATCTCGCAGGGACTTCAGCCGCTTATCAGCACCTCATACGGAAAAGGCAGAAAGGATGATGTGAGGCTGGTAGTAAGGTCTGGTCTTGTAATCACGGCGGTTGCTGAGACGATTTTTGTGGTCTGTGCTTTTCTTTTTACCGACCAAATGATAGGAATTTTTAACAGCCAGCACAATCCCAAGCTGCTTGCTATCGCACACAGTGGATTGCAGCTTTACTTCTTAGGATTTATTTTTGCAGGAATAAATATTTTCCTCCTGGCTTACTATTCAGCTACCGCTAATGCAAGAATAGTAGTTACTGGCTCGCTCTTAAGAGGCATGATACTCATAGCTTTATATGGATTCATCCTTTCGAGGCTTTTCGGACTGAACGGCCTGTTTTTATCGCTGCTTTGCTCAGAGCTTACGACCTTTGCAGTTATTATTTTTATGAACAGAATGTCAAGGTCGAAAAGCGGGAATTAAAGTCCCTACAGCTTATGATGATAGAAATATCATGATTTGTTGCTCAATAGGATGACTTTTGACAATGATATCAAATACATAGTTTTTTGGCTGAAACATCAAAATGTCGATTTGCCTTTAAGGCCTCTTAGTAGTAAAATATACGTTATTGTTTTAACAGATAGCCTCAGAAGGAGGAATACAGATGGCAGTTACTGATAATTCTGCTTTAGATAAAGAAAATAAGCCTACAGTGGTAAGTGGCGAGGCGCTTGACGCTGCGGATGACAGAAACAGGCAGATAGTAAAGACTAGTATTATAGGAATTCTCGCAAATGTCTTTCTGGCAGCGTTTAAGGCTGTTGTAGGTACGCTTTCAGGTTCTATCGCAATCGTACTCGATGCGGTAAATAACCTCTCAGATGCGGCAAGCTCTGTAATAACTATTGTCGGAACGAAGCTTGCAGCTAAGCAGCTTGACAGGAAGCACCCATATGGCTATGGCAGGATAGAGTATTTGAGCGCGATGATCATTTCAGTTATCGTTCTCTTTGCCGGCGCGTCCTCATTAAAGGAATCTGTCGCAAAGATCATAAAGCCGCAGAAGCCTGATTATACTGTTGTTGCGCTTGTTATCGTGGCAGCTGCCGTCCTGGTTAAAATTGTCCTCGGTCGCTTTGTAGAGAGCAGAGGAAAGAAGCTCAATTCCGATTCACTGGTCAACTCCGGTAAAGACGCGATGCTCGACTCAGTAATCTCAGCATCAACCCTAATAGCAGCGGTAATTTTTATTTTTTCAGGAATATCACTTGAGTCGTGGCTTGCAGCAATTA
Organism: uncultured Lachnospiraceae bacterium; assembly: GCA_900316165.1. Lineage (GTDB taxonomy): Bacteria > Bacillota > Clostridia > Lachnospirales > Lachnospiraceae > Weimeria. Next base: position 7,979 of record ONBW01000008.1, read on the forward strand.
TTTCGGTTGTCATCATCAAGTCAGGTATCGATATGCTGCGTGAGGCGATTTCAGAGATTCTCGGAGAGAGAGCCGACATCTCACTTTCCCAGCATATAAAGGCTGTAGCAAGGGAATTCCCACAGGTCGAAGGTGTTTACGACCTTATCCTTCACAACTATGGCCCGGATTCATTTATCGCTTCATTTCATGTAGAGGTTCCGGATACACTTTCAGCAGCAGATATAGACAAGCTGACGAGGCAGATTACCTACGCAGTATACTGCAAATGCCATGTGCTGACTGCTGCGATAAGTGTCTACTCTATTAATACGCAGGATGATGAAGTTATTGAGATCCGTGAGAACATCAAAAAAATAGTTATGGAGGATAAAAATATTCTTCAGATGCACGGATTCTATTTAGACGAAGAGAATAAAAAGATGCGTTTCGACCTTGTCGTAAGCTTCAATTCTTCGGACAGACATCAGACCTTTATGGATGCGCTTAAAAAGGTTCAGGAAGTCTATCCGGATTACGAGATCCGTCCGAATATGGATGCAGACTATTCAGAGACTTAAAGCTGTGCTATAATCGTAAGGTTTCAAATGGTAAAATATGGTGAAATCGGCCTCAAAGGCAAGAACAGGTTCTACTTCGAAGAGACCTTAGTCAAACGTATAGAAGAGGCTCTGGCCAAAATAGACGGAAGCTTTACTGTTACCCGTCCACAGGGAAGAATCTTTGTAGAGGGCAGCGGCTTTGATGAGGACGAGGTGATTGACGCCCTATCAAAGGTCTTTGGAATCATCTGGATCTGCCCATGCGTAATGACCGATGATACCGGATTTGATGACTTATCAAAGCAGATAATAGATTATCTGAAGGAAGAGCTTGGCGACAAGCCGTTTACTTTTAAGGTTGAGGCCAGAAGAGCCAGGAAAAATTATCCGATGAACTCGATGGAGATAAACAGGGAGCTCGGCGAGAGGATTCTCGACGCTTTCCCAGCTTCTAAGGTCGATGTCCATCATCCTGAGCACTTAGTAGAAGTCGAGATCAGGGAGCGGATTAATTTTCATATATTCTATCATAAGGGCGTAGGCGGTATGCCGGTTGGAACCGCTGGAAAAGCTATGCTTCTCTTATCAGGCGGAATCGATTCGCCGGTAGCCGGATATATGATCGCAAGGCGCGGTGTGACAATTGACGCGACCTATTTCCATGCGCCTCCGTACACCTCAGAGAGAGCGAAGCAGAAGGTCGTGGACTTGGCAAAGATTATCTCCAAGTACACAGGTCCTATCCGTCTGCACGTCGTAAACTTTACAGATATTCAGATGGCTATCTATGAGAAATGTCCGCACGATGAGCTTACTATCATAATGCGCCGCTACATGATGATCATCGCGGAGCACTTCGCAAACGAGGATGGCGATATGGCGCTTATCACAGGCGAGAGCCTGGGACAGGTGGCCTCACAGACCATGCAGTCACTCTATGTAACTGACCATGCGGCGACTCTTCCGGTATTCAGACCGCTTATCGGCTTTGACAAGCAGGACATCATAGAAATCTCTGAAAAAATAGGTACTTACGAGACTTCAATCCTTCCGTATGAGGACTGCTGCACGATTTTTGTAGCAAAGCACCCTGTCACAAAGCCTAGACTTGATGTAATAGAGAGGTCTGAAAAGAAGCTTGCTGACGTGATAGACGATATGCTTCAGACTGCTTACGATACTACAGAAACGATTCTGGTGAAATAAAATGGAATGTTATTTTGACAATTCAGCAACCACGAGATGCTCGGATAAGGCTGCTGAAAAAATGATGCAGGTTCTCTGCACCGATTACGGCAATCCTTCATCTCTTCACGGCAAGGGAATGACAGCTGAAAACTACATAAAGGAGAGCCGTGAGATAATCGCGAAGAGCCTCAAGTGCGAGCCGAAGGAGATTATTTTCACCTCGGGCGGCTCTGAGGGAAATAATCTCGCTATATTCGGCTCAGTGCGGGCAAACAGGCGCGTCGGAAAGCATATCATAACTACTGCAGTAGAGCACGCGGCTGTCTATATGCCTTTTAAGGAGCTTGAGAGGCAGGGATACGATGTGACCTTTCTTCCGACAGATGAAAAGGGAGTTATCAGCCTAAGTGACTTGGAAAATGCTCTTACAGACGATACAGTTCTTGTCGCTATGATGCATGTAAATAACGAGATCGGTTCAGTCATGCCTGTAGCGGAGGCTGGAAAGCTGATACACGAGAAGTGCCCGGAGGCTGTATTTTTCGTAGATGCTATACAGTCATATGGAAAGGTGCCTCTTATCCCTAAGAAAATGGGTATAGACCTGCTATCAGTCAGCGGCCATAAAATCCATGGACCGAAGGGCTCAGGATTTTTATATAAGAGGGATAAGGTAAAGCTGGACCCTATAATCTTTGGCGGAGGTCAGGAGAACGGATACCGCAGCGGAACTGAGAACGTTCCAGCTATAGCAGGTCTTGGTGTGGCTATACAGGAGATGTTTAGTGATTTCGAAGGACACAGAGCACATCTTTTTGAGCTTAAAAGACACCTGGCAGAGAAGCTTTCAGATATCGGTGCTGTAAGCATTAACTCAGGACTTGATGAGAACTCAGCACCTCAGATTCTCTCAGTCAGTGTCGATGGAGTAAGGGCAGAGGTCCTCCTTCACGCTCTTGAGGATAAGGGTATCTATGTATCGGCCGGAAGTGCCTGTTCGTCAAACAGGCCTGCTATATCAAGGACTCTTAAGTCGATTGGACTTAAGGATTCTCTTCTTGAATCAACAGTCAGATTTTCATTTTCTATATATAATACAATCGAGCAGGTCGACTATGCGTCAGATGTGATGCATCAGCTGATACCTGTTCTGCTTAAGTACAGGAGATTTTAGAATGGCACATGTAGAGCGTATCAACAGGGAAAAAATCTATTCTGGCACAGTCGTTGATTTTTACAAGGATACAATGAAGCTTCCTGACGGCAGCACAGAATACTATGATTTCATTCACCACAGAATGGGAGCTGCGGCTGTTGTCGCTGTGACTACTGAGGGAAAGTTTATCATGGTCCGCCAGTACAGGCCGGCGCTTGACAGATACACTCTTGAGATTCCTGCGGGAAAGAGAGATTCTCTAACAGAGGATACGATAGTAACCGCGAAAAGAGAGTTAAGTGAGGAGACTGGTTGTGAGTCAAATGACTGGAAGAAGCTTCTTTCTATCCGCACAACTGTGGCTTTCTGTGATGAGCATATAGATGTCTATCTCGCAGAAAACTGCAAAAAGACCTCAGGACAGCACTTAGACCCTGATGAGGATATTGAAATCTTAGAGTATGACGAGGATTTCTTAAAGGAAAAAATATACGCCGGTGAGATAGAGGATGCAAAGACTGTAGCTGGTATCATGGCCTATCTCGCTCAGAAGGGAAACAACTGATGCGCTGGACTAAATTTACTATCGATACGACAGAGGCCGCGGCTGAGCTCGTAAGTGCTCTTCTCTATGACTTCGATATCACAAATATCGAGATAGAGGATAACGCGGCTGTGACACCTCTTGAGGGAGAGGATTACGAGGAGCTTGTACCTGACAGGGGAGCTGATGATGGAAGCTCGAAGGTTATTTTTTATGTAGAGGAAGGCAGAGACTACGGAAAGCTTTTAGAGGATATCAGATTCGGGCTTGATAACCTGAAAAAGACCGCTGATATAGGTGCCGGAACCATTGATATCTCTTCGACAGACGAGAAGGACTGGAGAGACAAGTGGAAGGAATTTTTCCACACCTTTACAGTTGGGGATTACACGATTGTTCCAAGCTGGGAAGAGGCTTCTTCAGATAATGATCCGGGGCATATCATAAGGATGGATCCGGGAATCACCTTCGGTACCGGAAAGCACGAGAGCACCAGGATGATAATAGAGCAGCTGCCAAAGTACATAAATGGCGGTGAGAGGGTCTTAGACTTAGGAACCGGAAGCGGAATCCTCGCTATGATTGCTCTAAGAGAGGGTGCAGATGATGTATCAGCTACTGATATAGATCCTGCAACCAAGGATGCTGTAGCGGAAAACTTCGAGAGGAACGATCTGCCTCTTGATAAAATGCATCTGGTGATCGGAGACTTAGCCTCTGATAAAAAGGTGCAGGAAGAGGTCGGAAGTGGATACGATGTAGTCTGTGCAAATATCCTTGCAGATATCATCATAGGAATGCTTCCTGCTATAAAGAATACTATTAAGCCGGATGGAGTGCTTCTTACTTCAGGAATTATCGATTTTAAAGAGGATGAAGTAAAAAAATCACTTTACGCGAACGGCTTTAAAGTATATGATATTAAGAAATGCGGAGAGTGGGTTTCAATTGCTGCAAAGCGAATAAAGGAGTAACGCAATGAAAAAGAAAAACAAGATTTTCAGACAGACTGTTCTTTTAGTTTTGCTCTCTGTCTTTGTCCTGTCGGTATTTACCGCCTGCGGTTCAAAGGGACACGCGGTTACGGACAAGGCATCTCTTACGGGAGCAAGAGTCGGTGTTCAGATTGGAACGACTGGAGATACCGATGTATCCGCTCTAAAGCACGGTACTAAGGTCCAGAGATTTGATAAGGGTGCTGATGCAATAAATACCCTAAAACAGGGTAAGCTCGATGCAGTCGTTATCGACGGCGAGGTAGCCAAGGCTTTCGTAAAGCAGAATCCTGACCTTAAAATCCTTGAAGAGCCTTTCGAGACTGAGGAGTACGCAGGTGTTATCGCAAAGGACAACACTGAGCTTCTCGACAAAGTAAACAAGGCTATGCAGGAGCTTCAGGACGAGGGCATTCTCGATAAGCTTAAAGATACCTATATAAATGAAAAGGGCGACTACCATTACAAAGAGAAGGTCACAAGCGGTGATACTCTTGTTATGGCATCATCTATCGACTTCCCGCCTTATGAGTATTTCGACAACGGAAGTTCTACTCCTGTAGGTTTCGATGTCGAGATGGCATACGCTATTGCTGATAAGCTCGGCATGAAGCTTGAAATCCAGAATATTCAGTTTGACGCTATAATAAATGCCGTTAATTCAGGAAAGGCTGATATCGGATTCTCAGGATTTACAGTTACTGAGGAGAGAAAGAAGAGCATAAACTTTACTTCGAACTACATGGAGACGCAGCAGGCTATCATAGTTCAGAAGGGCGGTGCCGGAAACGGACAGTCATTTGGAGACAAGCTCTATAACAGTTTTATTAAGGACCACCGTTTCAATTACCTGCTCTCAGGTCTTGTAAATACTATTATCATCACGATATTTGCAGTGCTTATCGGTGTTGTACTTGGATTCCTTATTGCTCTTGTCCGTGTAACTCACGACAAAAACGGAAATCTCAAGGTCTTAAACTTCATCGCAAAGCTGTATCTGACTATAGTCCGAGGAACGCCTATGATGATCCAGCTTCTTATTATCTACTTCGTTATTTTTGCATCGGTGGATATAAGCAAGGTTCTAGTAGCTATCATCGCCTTCGGTCTGAACTCCGCGGCATACCAGGCTGAGAACTTCAGAAGTGGTATCATGGCAGTAGATGCCGGACAGTTCGAGGCAGGACATGCACTTGGACTTAAGTATGGTACAGTCATGACATCTATCATCCTTCCACAGGCTGTTAAGAATGTACTCCCTGCTATCGCAAACGAGTTCATCTCACTTTTGAAGGAGACATCAATTTCTGGTTACATCGGACTCCAGGATCTCACTCAGGGAGGTATGATCATCCGTTCTATCACTTACGAGGCAATGATACCGCTTCTTGCAGTCGCAGTTATCTATCTCGTTATAGTGCTCATACTGACATGGCTCGTAGGAAAGCTTGAAAAGGCTTTAAGAAAGAATGAGAGGTAAAGAATATGTCTGATGTGATAATGCATGTAGAAAAGCTTACAAAGAGCTTTGGAGACCATATAGTACTTAAGGATATAGACCTTGACATCACAAAGGGTGAGGTCATCTCGATCATCGGACCGTCAGGCTGCGGCAAATCTACTTTTGTACGCTGCCTCGACCTTCTCGAGAAGCCTGATTCAGGACATATTATTTTTGACGGAACTGATATCACTGACCCTAAGACTGATACAGCACAGGTGCTTCCGAAGATTGGAATGGTTTTCCAGTCATTCAATCTTTTTAACAATATGACTGTAAAGGACAATATCACTTTTGCCCCTGTTCACCATGGAATCATGTCAAAGCCTGAAGCTGATAAGAAGGCGTTAGAGCTTTTGGACTGGGTTGGACTTACTGATAAGGCAGATGACTATCCGTCAAGACTTTCAGGAGGTCAGAAGCAGAGAGCAGCAATTGCCCGTTCACTGGCTATGAATCCTGATATAATGCTTATGGATGAGCCTACATCGGCTCTTGATCCTGAGATAGTAGGTGAGGTTTTAGGTATTATAAGAAAGCTTGCGGACTCAGGAATGACGATGGTAATCGTCACTCATGATATGTCTTTCGCGAAAGAGGTATCTGATCGGGTACTTTTCATAGATGAGACGAGGATAATGGAGTCAGGTACACCTGAGGAGGTGTTTGAACACACGAAGAACGAGAGACTTCAGAAATTCCTTGCAGCTGTGATGCAGTAATGTTTATGAGCGGGGCTTTAAAAAAGTACCTGCTCATATTTTTGCACAAAAAAAACTCCCTCGAAGGAGGGAGCCCATCTTCTGTAGAAGATCAGCCTTCGATGATGTAAGGCTTTAATGCTTCAAGAATCTCAGCATCATTATCATCGTGGATTGTCAGGTCGATAGGACTGGAAAGGTCAAGGGAGAAGATTCCCATGATGGACTTAGCGTCGATTACATAACGACCTGAGATCAGGTCAAAGTCACTGTCAAACTGACTGATTGTGTTTACGAATGACTTAACCTTATCAATTGAGTTAAGAGAAATCTTTACAGTTTTCATGTGTTTTTCCTCCTGTAAAACATATGTTATCTATGTCCTATGGTAAATCAACACAGGAGAAAAGTCAATCAAAAGGAGAACTAATTTTGAAAAAAGCCGCATTTCACAATTTAGGCTGCAAGGTAAATGCCTATGAGCTCGAGGGCATGGAGGAAAGCCTCAGAAACGCCGGATATGAGATCGTTCCATTTACAGAAAAGGCAGATGTCTACGTCATAAATACCTGCACAGTCACGAGAGTCGCTGACCAGAAGTCGCGCCAGATGATAAGCAGGGCAAAGACTCTAAATCCAGATGCGATAGTTGTAGCCTGCGGCTGTTATGCAAATACCGGAAAGGATGTGCTGCTCCGAGACGGTGTAGCTGACATAATCCTCGGAAATAACGAGAAGAGCCAGCTAAACGATGAGATAGAAAAATTAAAAGCGGCCAGGCTTACAGATAAAGATGCCAAAGAGACACTCGTTCCGGATATAAACAAGGGACACTGGGAGTTCGAAGAGACCACGGTGTCGATGAAGGAGGAGCACACCAGAGCTTTCTTAAAGATTGAGGACGGCTGCAATCAGTTCTGCACTTACTGCATCATACCGTTCGCAAGAGGCCGAGAGAGAAGCCGTGATCCTGAGAGAATAGCAGAAGAGGTAAGGACACTTGTGGGAAAAGGCTTCAGAGAATTCGTGCTGACAGGAATAAGACTTACCAGCTATTCATACGAAGGCCTGACCTTAGCTGACTTAATTGAAAAAATATCCGTTATCGATGGGGTTCACAGGATTCGCCTTGGTTCGCTAGAGCCCGTCGCAGTAACCGAGGATTTCGCGAAGAGGATGGCAGCACTTCCGAATTTCTGTCCGCACTTTCACTTATCTCTGCAAAGCGGCTCTGCCGAAGTCTTAAAGCGGATGAACAGGCATTACACTCCTGAAGAGTTTATGGAGTCAGTAGGATATTTAAAGAAATATTTCGATGATCCGGCGCTTACAGCTGATATGATCTGTGGCTTCCCGGGCGAGACAGATGAGGAATTTAATGAGTCACTAGACTTTGCAAAGAAAGTTGGCTTCTACGAAATCCATGTCTTCCCATACTCAGTCCGACAGGGTACGAAGGCTGAAAAAATGCCTGGACAGCTCTCGAAGAAGGAGAAGGCAGAGCGCACAAAAATCCTCCGCGCTGCTGCAGCCTCAATGAAGCAGGACTATTTGACCCGTCACATCGGAAAGAAAGTAGAGGCCCTTCTCGAGGAGACCTGTGAAACCAACGGCCACATCTACTGGACCGGATACACCCCTGAGTACATTCGTGTTCTCTTCGACACTGATCAGGACATGTCCGGCAAATTCGTGACGGGAACTCTTACAGAAATAGAAGACGGTTCAATGCACCTGTCGGCCCGTTAGTCTGCAGGCTCGTTTATTTTTTCAAGAGCTTACACAGTAAACGGCGAAAAATGATAACAATAAGGATGAATATATGAAGGCAGTATTTTTTGATATAGATGGCACGCTCTGGGACAGGCACAGCGTAATCCCTGAAAGCACCACAGAGTCAATCCATAAGCTACAGAAAAACGGTAATCTCGCGTTTATAAATACAGGAAGAACCAGGGCTTTTGTCAGAAGAAGAAATCTATTAGACATAGGCTTTGACGGGATCTGCTGTGGCTGCGGCACAATGCTTGAGCTAAACGGAAAGGCAGAGTACTATTACAAGATACCTGAGGAGCTGGCAGTTTATACAGTCGAGACGATAAGAAAATTCGGTTTCAAGCCAGTTCTTGAGGGAAGATACAATCTCTATATGGATGACGATGAATTTGAGGGAGATATGTTCGGAACGAAGCTTAAGGATGAGCTCGGAAGTGACCTTCTGACAATTAATGGGAACTGGGGCAAATGGGAGATCAGCAAAATGAGCTGTTCCACACCACAGCCACAGACAGATGTCAAAGGAGCACAGGAGATAATTGGCAGATACTATTCGTTTATGACAAACAGCAAGGAGTATGTCGAATTGGTTCCGACAGGCCACAACAAGGCTACAGTAATGGACAAGGTCTGCGAAAAATTCGGAATAGATAATAAAGACACGATAGCGTTTGGAGACGGCTCAAATGACCTCGAGATGTTAAGACATGCCGGAATCGGAATCGCAATGGGTGATGGCTGCGACGAGGCAAAAGAGGCCGCAGACATGATAACAACAGGGCAGAAGGAAGATGGAATTAAAAATGCTCTCGAGAAACTGGATCTTATATAGTCTTGAAAAATGACATCGAGTGTTGTATCATAGTAGGAAGTGAAAAAGCCTGTGCCTGATTTTTGCACAGGGTCGTGAAGGAGAACTTTATGAAAGATCTTAGTGAAACCCAGTACTTTAAGGTTACAAGTGATAATTCCATAACAGTTAAGGAAATCATTGCCTTAGTGTACAAGGCACTTTCTGAAAAAGGATACAATCCGGTGAACCAGATTGTAGGATATATCATGTCAGGAGATCCGACATTCATCACGAGTCATAATAACGCAAGAAGTCTGATCATGAAGGTAGAGCGTGACGAGCTTGTAGAGGAACTCTTACGCGAGTACATAAACAGAAAAGCTTGGGAAGACTGATGACAGAACAGGGTAGGATCTTAGGGCTTGATTATGGGTCTAAAACTGTGGGCGTAGCAGTTTCTGACCCTCTTTTTATAACTGCGCAGGGAATTACAGTTATTACCCGTAAGCATCCCACGAAGTACAGACAGACTATAGCAGCTATACGTGAGATCTGCGAAGAGTATCATATCACTCGTATAGTCTTAGGCCTCCCATTGGGATTAGACGGTATCGAAGGGGGCAGATGCACTGCTACGAGAGAGTTTGGAAGCCTGCTAGAGGAGAAACTTTCGATTCCTGTGGATTATCAGGATGAGAGATTTACGACTATTGAGGCAGAGAGTGTGATCAAGGCCGGGGGAAAGAAGGATCCACACGACATCAAATCGACAGTGGATCAGGCAGCAGCAGTTCTTATTTTAGAGACATATATGCTTAGACATGGAAAAAATTAGTTTTTTTGATGAAGAATCCGGTGAAGAGCAGGATTTTTATATATTATCTGAGACAGTTATAAATCAGCAGAGCTACCTATTGGTTACAGACCAGGATCCTGACGAACAGGAGGAGACTGACTGTTACATCATGAAGAAGATGGCTGAATCGGATGGTGAGATCTCGTATGAATTTTTAGAGGATCAGAAGACCATCGATGCGGTTTTTGCTGTGTTCAGAGAGGAACTAGAAGACACAGAAGAATAAAGGCATTTTTTTAAGAAGGCAGTACAGCTCTTTTTTGCGTGCAAAAATACCGCCTTTATAAAAGTCTGCCTAAACGGAGGTAGAATGAAACCACATCAGAAACCACATCTTAAAGTCATTCCATTGGGCGGTCTTGAACAGATCGGTATGAATATGACAGCATTCGAATACAGGGATACGATCATCGTAGTTGACTGCGGACTCGCATTCCCTGAGGACGATATGCTTGGAATCGACATGTGTATCCCTGATATCACATATCTGGTAGAGAATAAAGAAAAGGTCAAGGGATTTTTTATAACTCATGGTCACGAGGACCATATCGGAGCTATTCCGTATGTGATAAGAGAGGTAAATGTCCCTATATATGCCACAAAGCTTACTATGGGTCTTATCGACCACAAGCTTGAGGAGAAAGGTCTTCTCGAAAAGACCAAGAGAAAGGTCGTAAAATTCGGTCAGACGATACAGACAGGACCTTTCAAAGTCGAGTTTATCAAGACAAATCACAGTATCCAGGATGCGGCAGCACTTGCTATTTTTACACCGGTTGGAGTTTTAGTACATACAGGAGACTTCAAAGTCGACTACACACCAGTATTTGGTGACGCTATCGATCTGCAGAGATTTGCGGAGCTTGGAAAGCATGGAGTTCTTGGACTCATGTGTGATTCTACAAATGCCGAGAGACCTGGATTTACCGAATCTGAAAGTACAGTCGGTGTCACTTTTAACGATATCTTTGCGGAGAACAGGGATTTCAGGATAATCATAGCTACATTCGCATCGAACGTAGATCGTGTTCAGCAGATCATAAACACAGCCTATAAGTATGGACGTAAGGTTGTAGTCGAGGGCCGCAGCATGGTGACTATTATCGACATCGCCCAGAAGCTCGGTTACATAAAGATTCCTGAGAAGACTCTTATCTCAGTTGATGACTTAAGCAAATATCCTGATAACCGCACAGTAATAATCACTACAGGAAGCCAGGGAGAGTCGATGGCGGCACTTTCGCGTATGGCAAACGGCACTCATAAAAAAATAGCCATTAAGCCGAATGATACTATTATTTTTTCATCTCATGCTATTCCTGGTAATGAGAAGGATGTATCTAATATCATAAATGAGCTCTACCGCAAGGGAGCAAACGTCATCTTCCAGGATGTCCACGTATCTGGACATGCCTGTCAGGAAGAGATTAAGCTTATCTACTCCCTTGTAAAGCCTGAGTATTCCATTCCTGTTCATGGTGAGTACAAGCACTTAAAGGCTCAGGAGAGGATAGCCAAGGCACTTGGTTACGATTCAGACCATATCAAAATCCTGTCATCTGGTGATGTGCTCGAGTTCGATGAAAGAGGAGATGCTAAGGTTACCGGCCATGTACATACAGGTACAGTTATGGTCGATGGTCTCGGAGTCGGCGATGTAGGAAATATCGTTTTAAGAGACAGACAGCACCTCGCAGAGGACGGAATCATCATAGTTGTAATGGCTATGGATTCGGCTACAGGAACTATTGCAGCAGGCCCTGATATCGTATCGAGAGGATTTGTATATGTAAAGGATTCTGAGGATCTGATGGAAGAGGCAAAGGAGATAGTATCAGATAAGCTCGTAGAATTAGAGGACGCGAAGGTACGTGACTGGTCCAGGATAAAGACTGAGGTAAAGAGCGTGCTTTCAGACTATGTATGGAAGCAGACACAGAGGAATCCTATGATTCTTCCAGTGATTCAGGAAGTATGATATTCAGTGACCATGACAGATTCGAGGGGTTCCTTAAAAGCTTTCCCTTCGAGCTTCCGGAATACTTATCTTTGATAAGAGAAAAAGCACTTAAAGATAATATACCGATAATAAGAGATGATACGCAGAGGTTTATTGTCTTTCTGATGAAATCATTTGTCCCGAAGCGGATTCTTGAGATAGGTACGGCGGTTGGTTTTTCAGCTCTTCTGATGGCACATTTTGACAGTTCACTTACTGAGCTCGTAACTATTGAGGACTATGAGCCAAGGATAAAGGCTGCAGAAGAAAACTTCAGTCATTCAGATGCACCGATCACTCTTCTTACAGGTGATGCTTCGGATGTCCTTAAGGGACTTGACGGAGAATACGATTTTATTTTTATTGATGCTGCAAAGGGTCAGTATCCTGAATACTTAAGGCTGATAAGACCGCTTCTTGCCTCTCATGCTATGATTGTAGCTGATAATATCCTTCAGGACGGAAGGATACTTGAGCCCAAGGAAGCCTTAGAGCGAAGGGACAGGACGATTCACAAGCGGATAAGACAGTATTTATCTGAGATTATGACTGACAGCTCTCTTGTCTCCACAGTCCTTCCTATAGGAGATGGGCTGGCTGTTTCCATATATGATAGGAGCGTAAAATGAAATTACCGGAATTACTTGCGCCGGCCGCAAATCTGTCGGTGCTTAAGACTGCGATAAGGTACGGTGCTGATGCCGTCTATTTAGGCGGAGAGAGCTTCGGACTCCGTGCCGGAGCGGATAATTTTTCAAATGAAGAGATTAAAGAGGGCATACAGTTCGCTCACGAGAGAGGAAAAAAGGTCTATATCACTGTAAATATCTTCGCTCATGACAATGACCTTGCTGGCGTGGAAAAATACCTGCATGAGCTGAATGACTTAGCTCCGGATGCTCTGCTTATCGCTGATCCTGGTATCTTTTCAATGGCGAAAAGAATACTTACGAACGGTGTGACAGATATCCATATCTCGACTCAGGCAAACAATACGAACTATGAGATCTTTAGGTTCTGGCATGAGCTTGGAGCATCGAGAGTTGTAGGTGCCCGTGAGCTTTCGCTTGCCGAGATTAAGGATATTAAGGCTCATATCCCTTCAGATATGGAGATGGAGATCTTTGTACACGGTGCCATGTGCATTTCCTATTCTGGCAGATGCCTGCTCTCGAATTATTTCACAGGGCGTGACGCAAACCAGGGACAGTGCACGCATCCCTGCCGCTGGCAGTATGCTATTATGGAGCAGACGAGGCCGGGTGAGTATCTGCCTATAGAGGAAAATGAACGGGGAACGTTTATTTTTAACTCAAAGGACCTTAATATGGTGGGACACTTGGACGATCTCGTTGATGCCGGCGTCGATTCACTTAAGATTGAGGGCCGTATGAAGACTGACCTCTATGTCGGAACTGTCGTAAGGGCCTACAGGATGGCTCTTGATGACTTGGCTGAGTCAGTTGAAAAATATCATGAGAACATCCCTAAGTATGAGGCAGAGATAAGAGAGTGTACCTACAGACAGTTTACTACAGGATTTTTCTACGGAAAGCCGTCTGATGAGGCACAGATCTACGATGAGAACACCTATGAGAAGGGTGCTACATACATCGGTGAGATAGAGGAGATTTCCGATGGCTTTGCAAAGATTTCACAGAAAAATAAATTTTCTGTCGGTGAAACTATTGAAATTATGAAGCCAGATGGAGATAATATACCTGTAAGGATTGATAAACTTTTTAACGCGGACAAAGAGCCGGTAGAAAGTGCTCCGCATCCGAAGGAGACCATTTATTTCAAGGTTCCGGCGGAGGCTTGTCCAGGTGATCTTTTGCGGCGCAGGGAGATTTAATTATGAGTAAGTACGTGGCATATGTGGGTACATACACCCATGAGAACAGTATCGGAATCCATGTCTACGATGTGGATGAGAAGACAGGTATTTTTACAGAGAGAGGCGTTGCTCCGATAAACAATGCGTCAGATCTCGATGTATCAGCTGATGGTAAGTTCCTCTATTCAATCGAGGATGAAGGTGTTGCTTCTTTCTCTATCGATGAGAACGGTGACATCACAAAAATCAATCAGGCTGATATCGATGGTATGAGAGGCTGCTGTGTGACGACTGATTCCAAGAGACGTTACCTTTTCGTAGGCGGCTTCCATGATGGAAAGGTCACTATGATGAGGCTGAACGCAGACGGAAGCATTGCAGGAATCGCAGACGGTATCTTCCACCAGGGAGTTGCTATCTCAGCTTTAGCCAGAAGACTTGACCATCCGAAGGTTTCAAGCGTAAGGCTTACACCTGATGAGAAATTCCTTTTAGCTGCTGATTATGGCTTAAACCAGGTAAAGGTTTACAAGCTCGACTACGAGCATGGTAAAATGCACCTCTGCGATACTATCCGCTGTAACCTCGATTCAGGCCCAAGAGCCCAGAAGTTCTCAGCAGACGGAAGGTTCCTCTATATTCTCGATGAGCTTACAAACGAGATAGAGGTTTATTCATACAAGACAGGAAAAGAGAATCCTGAATTCGAGCAGGTTCAGGTAATCCCATCAATGGATGGGGCAGACCTTTCTGACCTTTCGAGTGAGCTTGTTATCTCAGATGACGGAAAGTATGTCTATGTCTCTATCGATGGCTTCAATGGAGTAAGCTGGTTTGCCCGTGACGAAAAGACAGGAAAGCTTACACATAAGGGACAGATGCCTACAAGTGGATATTTCCCGAAGTCTATGGCTGTAATCCCTGGCGGAAAGTATTTCGTTATGTTAAACCATGACTCAAATGAGATGCGTACTTTCCACATCGATCACGAGAAAGAAATCATTCTCCTTAAGAACGCTCCTATAAAGATCGGCAAGCCAAACAGCATCAGGATCGCAAAGCTTAAATAAGGAGACATATGGCAGGTTCAGTATTTGGCAATGCGCTTAAGGTGGCTACCTTTGGTGAATCCCATGGTGCAGCAATTGGCTGTGTCGTAGATGGCATTCCTGCAGGGCTTAATCTCTCTGAGGAGGATATACAGAAATATCTCGACAGGAGAAAGCCGGGGCAGTCTGCTTTTACAACGAAGAGAAATGAGGCCGACAGAGTAGAGATATTATCTGGTGTTTTCGAAGGAAAGACCGAGGGGACACCGATAGCTCTTCTTATCAGAAATGAGGATCAGCACTCAAAGGACTATTCTGACTTAAAGGATAAATTCCGTCCTGGTCATGCTGATTTTGGATTCTTCTCAAAATATGGCATAAGAGACTATAGAGGTGGAGGCCGTTCATCGGGAAGAGAGACGGCAGCGCGGGTTGCAGCAGGCGCTGTTGCAGCTAAGCTCCTGGATGAATTCGGGATTGAGGTTCACGCTTATACGAAGGCGATAGGGCCGGTTCAGATAGAAAAAACAGACTTAGACGAATGCATGAATAATCCGCTCTACATGCCTGATCACAAGGCTTATGAAAAGGCTTCGGATTATTTAAAGGAGTGCATGAAAAAGAAGGATTCTGCAGGCGGCGTTGTAGAATGTATAGCTACAGGAATTCCGGCAGGACTTGGCGAGCCTGTCTTTGACAAGCTCGACGCAAGCCTGGCTTACGCTGTGATGTCTATTGGTGCTGTGAAGGGCTTTGAGATAGGAGACGGGTGCAGAGCAGCTCAGGCGAATGGTTCTACAAATAACGATTCGTTTTTTGCAGAAAATGGAAGGGTACACAAAAAGACAAATCATTCAGGTGGAATTCTCGGTGGAATCTCTGACGGAAGTGATATTATCCTTTGCGCTTATATCAAGCCTACTCCTTCTATAGCTCAGGAGCAGTCGACTGTGACTGACGCTTTTGATGATACTACTATCGAGATAAAGGGCAGACATGATCCGGTCATAGTTCCAAGAGCTGTGGTCGTTGTCGAGTGTATGACTGCGCTTACTCTTGCGGATGCGCTTCTTATGAATCAGTCTTCAAGAATTGACAGGATAAAACTATAGTATGGCAGAATATATTTTACGTAAGGTCGACGGCCGGGCGAAAAGGGCAACCTTTAAGACTGTTCATGGAACGGTAGAGACACCGGTCTTTATGAACGTTGGAACGGTCGGAGCGATTAAGGGAGCTGTATCTACTGATGACCTTCACGAGATTGGTACCCAGATAGAGCTTTCAAATACCTATCATCTCCATGTACGTACTGGTGATGAGACGATAAAGGAGCTCGGCGGCCTTCATAAATTCATGGTCTGGGACCGGCCTATTCTTACTGATTCAGGCGGTTTCCAGGTATATTCATTAGCAGATATCAGAAAAATTAAAGAGGAGGGCGTAACCTTCCGCTCACACATAGATGGCCATAAGATCTTCATGGGACCAGAGGAGTCGATGCAGATCCAGTCGAATCTCGGCTCTACCATAGCGATGGCCTTTGATGAGTGCCCGAATGCGTTGGCTGAATATGACTATGTCAAAAATTCCGTCGACCGCACCTATCGCTGGCTCGTCCGCTGCAAGAAGAAAATGGCGGAATTAAATGCCCGTGAGGATACGATAAACAGAAAACAGCTTCTTTTCGGAATAAATCAGGGCGCTATATACGAGGATATCCGTATAGATCATGCAAAGAGAATCAGTGAACTCGACCTCGATGGCTACGCTGTAGGAGGTCTTGCAGTGGGTGAGTCTCACGAGCAGATGTATCACATACTTGATGTAGTGGTTCCTTATCTGCCGCAGAACAAGCCTACCTACCTGATGGGAGTCGGTACCCCGGCAAACATCCTCGAGGCAGTAGACAGAGGAATCGATTTCTTTGACTGCGTCTATCCGTCGAGAAACGGAAGACACGGCCACGTATATACGAACAAGGGAAAGAGAAACCTCTTCAATGCCCGCTACGAAAAGGATATGAGACCGATTGAGGAGGGCTGTCAGTGCCCTGCATGCCGCACATATTCAAGGGCCTACATCCATCATCTGCTGAAGGCTAAGGAGATGCTCGGCATGAGACTCTGTGTGCTCCACAACCTTTATTTTTACAATCATCTGATGGAGCAGATCCGTGACGCGATAGACGCAGGCGAATACGCTTCTTTCAAGAAAAACAAGCTCGAGGAGCTTACAGAGGTTTCTAAGGAACAGGCTTAAGGCACGCTCATCAGAAAAATTATCACAAGCGATTGACTTAATACGCCAAATCAGTTAGAATGATTAAAGTTTTTTGAATATCAGGAGGCAAAAATGTTTAATCCATTATTTTTAAGCAAGTCAACATCTGGCGGCGGACTTATGGCACTGCTCTGGATCGTAATACTTTTTGTATTCATGTATTTTATTATGATCCGTCCTCAGCAGAAAGAGACCAAGAAGAAGAACGCGCTTATGAATTCACTTGCAGTCGGTGATACAGTCCTTACTACAAGCGGTTTTTACGGAGTCGTTATCGATATAGATGATGACACTATTATCGTTGAGTTCGGCTCGAACAAAAACTGCCGTATCCCTATGCAGAAGGCTGCTATCGCTGCAGTTGAGAAGCCAGAGGATGCAGCAAAGGAAGAGACAACTGACAATAAAACGAAATAAACCCTTGACAAAGGGATATAAAAGTCCTATACTTTTTACAACTTAAGTTTGAACGGCAAAGGCGCTGCGGATTTCACATTTTAAAGGAGTCCGTGGCGCTTTTTGTCTGAAAACAGGAAAAGAAAAGAGGTAACTTTATGTGTTCTATTTTAGCGGTCGAGGATATAACAGGTATTTCCGACGCTTCGTTCAAAGAGCATTTTGCAAAGACTCATTCCAGAGGACCAGACGATGAAAGGATAATGGACTTTGGAAGCAAAAGGCTCGGTTTCCAGAGACTTTCTATCATGGGACTCACCCCAGAGGGAATGCAGCCGTTCGTATTAAACGGCAGCGCAGTCGTATGTAACGGAGAGCTCTACGGTTTCAGAAAAGAAAAGAAGATCCTTGAGGATAAGGGCTACACTTTTAAGAGTGACAGCGACTGCGAGATCCTTCTTCCGATGTACGAGCTCTATGGCACTGAGATGTTCAAGAGACTCGATGCAGAATTCGCCTGTGTCATCTATGATGCGAAGAGTGATTCACTTATAGCAGCAAGAGATCCGTTTGGTATCAGACCTCTCTTCTATGGTTATGCAGAGAACGGACATATCTGCTTTGCCAGTGAGGCAAAGGAGCTCGTAGGCCTGGTAAAGACTATAATTGCTTTCCCACCTGGATACTACTACAAGGATGGAAAGTTCACAGTTTATAGAGACATTTCAGAGAGACACGAGTACATAAAGGGAAGCATCGATGATATCTGTGCCGGCATCAGAGAGCGGCTTATCACAGCTGTTGATAAGAGACTTGATGCAGATGCACCTGTAGGCTTCCTTCTTTCAGGAGGACTTGATTCCTCACTTGTCTGTGCTATTTCACAGAAGCTCCTTGGTAAGCCTATCGAGACATACGCCATCGGAATGAACACCGATGCTATCGATCTCAAGTATGCGAAGGAAGCTGCTGATTATATCGGATCAAATCACCATGAGGTAATAATTGACAGAGATACGGTTATCAATTCTCTGGAAGAGGTTATAGCTGAGCTCGGTACCTACGATATCACAACAATAAGAGCAAGCATGGGTATGTACTTATGCTGCAAGGCTATACATGAGCAGAGTGATATCAGAGTCCTTCTTACCGGAGAGATTTCAGATGAGCTCTTCGGATATAAGTACACCGATTTCGCTCCAAACGCGGAGGAATTCCAGAAGGAAGCTGAGAAGAGAGTTCACGAGCTTTACTTCTACGATGTGCTTCGTGCCGACAGGTGTATTTCCACCTGGTCTATGGAGGCCAGAGTTCCGTTCGGTGATCTCGATTTCGCCAGCTATGTAATGAGCATCGATCCTTCTATGAAGATGAATGTCTATAATAAGGGTAAGTACCTTCTCCGCCATGCATTTGAGGGCACAGGTTACCTGCCTCACGACCTTCTGTTCCGTGAGAAGGCAGCATTTTCTGATGCAGTCGGACATTCGATGGTCGATGATATAAAGGAATACGCCGAAACAGTTTATACTGATGAGGAGTTCAAGAAGAAAGCAGCTGCTTATGGAGTACAGGGCGGCGCACCGGTTCCGTTCACAAAAGAGTCTCTGCTCTACAGAGATCTTTTTGAAAAATATTATCCAGGACAGGCACAGATGATCCCGGCATATTGGATGCCTAACAAGAACTGGGAGAACTGTGATGTCGATGACCCTAGTGCGAGAGTTCTCAAGAACTATGGTGCAAGTGGTATCTGATTTAAGGAAAGGAGACACAAAATGACAAACGTACCTGAGATCTTTGGAAGCAAGGTATTCAATGACGACGTTATGAAAAAACGCCTTCCAAAGGATGTCTACAAGGCACTTCAGAAAACAACTAAAGAAGGACTCCACCTTCAGCTGGACATGGCAAATGTTATCGCTGAAGCTATGAAGAACTGGGCATTAGAGAACGGTGCTACACATTTCACACACTGGTTCCAGCCTATGACAGGAGTTACCGCTGAGAAGCATGATTCATTCATCTCCCCAACAGATGACGGTAAGGTCCTGATGGAGTTTTCAGGAAAAGAGCTCGTTAAAGGTGAGCCTGATGCTTCATCCTTCCCTTCAGGTGGTCTTCGTGCTACATTCGAGGCAAGAGGATATACAGCATGGGACCCGACCAGCTACGCTTTCATTAAAGAGGATACACTCTGCATCCCTACAGCATTCTGCTCATATTCAGGAGAAGCTCTCGATAAGAAGACACCTCTTCTTCGTTCTATGCAGGCTCTTGACAAGCAGGCTGTAAGAATTCTTCGGCTTTTCGGCGATACTGAGAGCAAGAGAGTTATTACAACAGTTGGTCCTGAGCAGGAGTACTTCCTTATCGATGAGGACGTATACAGAAAGAGACCTGACCTTCTCTATACAGGTCGTACCCTTTTCGGAAACAAGCCTCCAAAGGGACAGGAGCTCGATGATCACTATTTCGGACAGATCAAGCCACGTGTAAAGAGCTTCATGAAGGATCTTGATGAAGAGCTCTGGAAGCTTGGAATCCTCGCAAAGACCGAGCACAACGAGGTTGCACCTGCTCAGCACGAGCTTGCACCTATTTTCTCAACAACAAATATCGCTACAGACCATAACCAGCTTACTATGGAGCTGATGAAGACAGTAGCCAAGAAGCATCATATGCACTGCCTTCTCCATGAGAAGCCATTCGATGGTGTAAATGGTTCAGGTAAGCACAACAACTGGTCTCTTTCAACTGATACTGGAAAGAACCTTCTTGAGCCAGGTGATACACCTTCACAGAACGCTCAGTTCCTTCTTTTCCTTACAGCTGTAATCGAGGCTGTTGACAGATATCAGGGACTTCTGAGATTCTCAGTTGCTTCAGCTGGAAACGATCACAGACTTGGAGCTAACGAGGCTCCTCCAGCTATCATCTCTGTTTATGTAGGTGATGAGCTTGACAATGTCATCAAGTCTATCATTGATGGAACAGACTATACAGACAAGAGCAAGAAGCTTATGTCAATCGGAGCTGCTGTTCTTCCTCATATCCCTCAGGATACGACAGACCGTAACAGAACAAGCCCGTTTGCATTCACAGGAAACAAGTTCGAGTTCCGTTCACTTGGTTCTAATTCTTCAATCGCTAACCCGAACATCGTTCTTAATACTATCGTTGCAGAGGTATTAAGCGAGTACGCTGATGAGCTCGAGAAGGCATCTGACTTCGATTCAGCTCTTTCAGAACTTGTAAAGAAGCACCTTACCGATCACAAGAGAATCATCTTCGAAGGAAATGGTTACTCAGAGGAGTGGGTTAAGGAAGCTGAGAAGAGAGGCCTTAAGAATCTTCCTTCAACAGTTGAGGCTACTGAGGAGTTCGTCTCACCAGAGTCAATCGAGGTATTTACAAAGAATAAGGTTTATACTGAGGTTGAGATCCGTTCGAGATATGAGATCAGCTATGAGAACTACTACAAGCAGATCAACATCGAGGCTCAGACTCTTTCAGATATGACAAAGGATGAGATCATCGGCGCTGCATTACGCTATGAGCAGTTCCTTTCAAAGACTATCAACGATATGAAGAGCACTGGCACAGGAGTTCCTACCAACGTTGAGGAAGAGCTCTTAAAGCAGGCTGCTGATATGGTTGAGACTCTCTATAGCAGATTAAAGAAGCTCGATGCTGATATCGCTAAGGAAGATGACATGACTGATGTCAAGGAGCTTGCTACCTACAACAGGTACACGATCCTTCCAGATATGGATTCTCTCCGTGCTGTTATCGATGAGCTTGAGAGCCGTGTTCCTCATGAGCTCTGGCCATATCCTACATATGGTGATCTTCTGTACTCAGTACAGTAAAAAATTGGTTGGAAAAAGAAATACTTATACAAAAAGAAAGACAGGCGGCGAAGGCCGTCTGTTTTTCTTGACACAATAAAAAAGTGTGGTATACTTTTCTGGAAAACTAAATTGAAACGCAGAGTAGACTGTATTACGTTAAGTGTCTGGTGAACAGGGAGTTGTCATCAGAACGAAGAGCCATGCGGCTCGCGGTTTTATGGTCGCATCCCGCTGCTGCATGGAAGAGACGCCCTCCTGTGCGGTTAAAGGACTTACTGCAAAGGAGGTATTTTTATGCAAAAATTCATTCAAAACATCAAGGACTCGGCAGCAGAGCTTAAGAATGTACGTGTCTTATGCACTGTGGCTATGCTGATGGCATTATCAGCCGTACTCAATATGGTCTCAACGATCAACATCGGACAGTTTATCCATATCGGTCTCGCATGGATCCCGATAGTACTTATAGATGCAATGTTCGGGCCTTTAACTGGAGCGCTCTCAGCAGCAGCACTAGATATAATAAACTACTGCATAAGGCCGGACGGGGCATTTTTTCCTGGGTTTACTATAGGAGCGATGCTCTCGGCCTTCATTTATGGACTTTTCCTTTATAGAAAACAGATTGGTATCGTAAGGTGCTTTGCAGCTCATGGAGTAGTAACAGTAGTAAATAATCTGATACTGAACACTCTTTGGCTTTCAATCCTATATGGGCAGGCATTTAAGGCGCTTCTAATCCCAAGGCTTGTAAAGAACCTGATCACCTGGCCTATATACAGCATCATGCTTTTTGCAATCATTACTGCTATGGAGAAAACTAAGGCAGCAGCACTTTCAAAAGCCGGTCATTATCCGAAGGCTTCATAAAGCAGATGCGGATATAGCGGTCAGAAAGGAATGGGAAGGTAGAGCAGTCGCGGATCATCAGCTTCTCACGGATGCACTTCTCAAAGAGTGAATGGCTGTCTTCAGATGGCGTCAGTATCTGAAGCAGCATGAAGTTCGCATTAGGGTAGTACGGTTTAAAAACCGTACTATTTTTAAATATATCAAAAAGCCTTTTTCTCTCTGAAAAAATAAGGTCCTTTGTGGCATTGATGTAATCCGCATCTGAGAACATTATTTTCCCAGCCTCCTCGGCAAGAGATGAGATCATCCATGGATTCTTCTTCTGGTTTATCTCCTTCAGGATATCTTCGTTTCCTGTTACAGCGTAGCCGAGACGCAGTCCAGGAGCTGCAAAAAACTTCGAAGTTCCGCGCAGTACGATGATATTGTTGTAGTCAGCGGTAAGTGGGATAGATGTGATCTCCGGCTCGTTCTTCGCAAACTCGACATAGGTCTCATCTACCATCACATAGATGTCATGCTCCTTGCAGGAGTCGAGAATCCGTCTCATGTCCTTATTTGTAATAACAGATGAGGTAGGGTTGTTTGGGTTGCAGAGCACGATAAGGTCGAGATCGTCTGAGAGATGCTCTATGAAGTCATCAACCGGCAGCTCAAAGTTATTCTCCTCACGGAGAGGGTAGTAGGAGGTGCGTCCGCCACTTAAGGTAATGCTCCTTTCATACTCTGAATAGGTAGGCCCAAGGATCATGGCTTTTTTTGGAGCTGTGACCTCTATAAAGAGTGAGATCAGCTCTGTAGAGCCGTTACCTACGATGATATTCTTCTCATCGCAGGAGGCATATGAGGCTATAGATTTCTTCAGGTCAGCATAGTCTCTGTCAGGGTAGGTCTCTATGCAGTGGATGTGATCAGACAGGTCACTCGCGAGCTTTGGCGAGATTCCAAGAGGATTTACGTTTGCAGAGAAGCTTACGATTTCCTCCTTTTTGATTCCGTACATTTTTTCAATAAGCTCAAGGTCGCTTCCATGGAAGTGGTCTTTGTGTTTTAACATTTTTAATAACTCCTTTTTGTTGAATAAAAACAGAAAAACATTTATAATCATTATAGTATTTTTGACATTTATGTAAAGAAAGGACTTTTCTTTGAAAGAAAAAATCCAGCGTCTCGCAGAGGGAGAATTCGAGCGCAGCTTTCCTAAGCCGGCTGCTGAGCCGGCCTCTATAGTAAAAAGCGGGTCTGAGGGCCGTGATATAGATGGAAGTCTGCGTATCTATACAGAAAGTGACACACCGCTCGAGGGTGAAATCTGCTCTTCGAACGCGTACGTTACTGTAGAGCAGAGTGATTTTTCAGGCAGAGAGATTAGTCTTTACTTTTGTGCACATACTGCGGGGTTCTGCCCTGGAATAAAGCTTGACGGTCATTTTACTGTTATTACTGACGGCTATAACCTTACTATTCCATATTCATTTACAGTTACGGAGAAGTATCCGGAGACTGTGAGTGGGGAAATCCGTGAGTTATCAGACCTCTATGAGCTTGAAAAAAATGACCGCAGGTCAGCAGTTTCTGTTTTTGCATCTGATGATTTCAAGAGACTTCTAAAAAGGCATTTTCAAGAGGCTTTTCTAAGCTACAGGGCTCTTACCGGTACTATGGGATATACTCCTATGGCCTTGGAGAGCTTTCTGTGTGAGAACAGCTTAAAGGATCCTATCCGTCTGCATGTTTTCCCAAGTGACTTAAATTACTATGCAGTAAATGAGGATGTAAAGGAAACTTTCCGTATCACGAGAAATACTGACGGATATGTATCGCTTACTTTTTCTGTGCCAGAGAACAGTTTTGTGACCCTTGGCATGACAGCAGCCAGCGATGATGATTTTTATGGCGGTACGCTTGAGGTACCTTTCTTTATAAAAAAAGATCGTATCCATCCGGGGGTAAACACTACAAAACTTACCATTAAGGGAAACGGAGTCCTGATAGAAAAGGAGATAACTGTTTCCACCTATGGTCGTGATGAAAAAGTATACGAAACGGGCCGCGAGAAAAAGCGGATTATTTGTGACGCATTAAAAGATTACTTAGATTTCAGACTGAGAAAGACTGATACAGATCAGTTCTTAAAGTCCGTTACAGAGACTACCGAATATTTTCTAGATAAAAATCCAGCGGATATTTTTTCACTGCTGTACCGAACCATGGCTCAGATCGTAGCAGGTGATAAGAAGGATGCACTTGTTACGATAGCTATGCTTAAAGAGATGATTACCGAGAAGAAGAGCTTCGAGTGGGCTTTTCTTCTGTACCTCTGCTCGCTTCTTGATTCTGAGGAAGGATATGTAGACAGGATTACTGCAGAGATAGAGGCTATCGAAAACGAACTTGATGATGCGAGGGTTTTCTGGTTCCTTCTCTTCCTTAAAAAGGAGTACAGCGAAAACCCGCTTAAGCGTCTTTCCGATATCAGGAAGTGGATTAACAAAGGCCATCATTCACCGGTTCTCTATGCTGAAGCACTTGATGTGATGAATGCCTATCCGCAGTATATAGGGCAGCTTGACAGCTTCTCACTTGCAATTCTACGGTTTGGACAGAGGAACGGAGTTTTAAGCCGTGAGATTGTGCCGTATATCACAGAGTTCCTCTATGACATGAAGGATTATAGTATTGCTGTCTTTGATTTTGCAGGAAAGCTGTTTGACAGGTATGATGATACGTCTCTGCTTTCAGCAATTATCTCTTACCTCTTAAGGAACAGGTGCATCGGGAAAGAGTATGCTATCTGGTACAAGAGAGGCATTGAGTTAGACCTGAATCTGACAGGCATCTATGAGAATTACATGTACTGTATCGATGAGTCAGATACGGATATGCTGCCACGCCTGCTGCTCCTTTATTTTTCCTATGATGATGGAGAGCTGTCTGAGGACAAACGAAAGTATCTGTACGCTAATGTTATCATGTACAAGGACAGACAGCCGGATATCTATGATTCTTACAGGAGTCAGATAGAACGGTTTGCGATAGAAAAGCTTCAGCAGGGGAGTATTGACGATTATCTCTCAGTTATCTACAGAGATTTGTATAAGAGCAATTTCTTTGATCAGGATTTGAAAGAAAAGCTGTTTGAGCTTAAGGATGCGCTTAAGATTTTCTGCCTCTCACAAGATTCCGGACAGCTCAGTGTATATACAAAGCAGCTTGATAAGCCGTATGTCACTGAGCTTCATAATCATTCAGCTATAATTGGGATAGGAAGTGATGACTTCTTTACTGTCCTTACGAATCAGAATGGTATTTTCGCTGAAAAGGATTTATTTTATACTGAGAAGCTTCTTCCAGAGTTATCGGATGAGACAGGCGATAATGCTTCAAAAAAAGTCTGGGTAACGCCGGATCTCGAGCAGTCACATGCTGATGGGCTTATATGTACAAATGATTTTAATGATATAAGTATTGATGAAATCCCAGGGGATCTCAACCTGAAGGACAGAGATCTGCCAGTTGTTTCGTTCTACTTGAGAACTCTTATCGAGAGGGAGAGGCTTGACCAGGCATTTGCTCTTATGAAGGAGGTCTATGCCTTTAACGTTCCTGAGAACCTGCTTCTACATCTCGCGACAGGACTATGCAGGGAGGCTGGAGAGGACCAGTTCCTTGTAGCGCTCTGTACCTGGCTTATAGCCCACTATCTGTCAAATACTGTGACTCTCGAGTATCTGTGCAGGTTTTACAAGGCCCCTACAAAAGAGCTTATTTCTGTCTATAAGTATGCGAATGCCAGGGGACTTGATGTAAGTGATCTGTCGGAAAGAATTTTGGAGCAGGAGATATATGAGGAGGGTGATTATCCGGAGACTGGAGATATCTTTATGTCATGCAGGCTTGTTCACCCTGATAATGAGCTTAACATGGCTGCACTGACTTATTTTTCAGACAGGTATGTACTTGGAAAAACATTAAATCCTGATGATGAATTCTTTAAGCTGATAAAAGACGCTTATGTATCAGATAATGAGATAAATGCCAGTGTAAAGACTGCGCTCTTAAAGCACTATTCCACCATGGGGACCTTAAAGCCAAATGAGCTTAGTATAGCAAGAGAGCTTCTTACGGAGAATGTACTGGACGGGACATATTTTTCATTCTACAAAAAAATGGACATCCGTCTTGTAAGAGAGTTTGGATTCTACGAGAGAGTATTTATTGAGACAAAGGCTGATTTCGGGCAGCAGCTTACTGCAGTTTTATACCCTGGTGAGGAAAATGAGAAAATCCTGGATATGGATGAGGTTTATGATGGCATCTATATCACGTCGCTTGTACTTTTCAGAGGAGAGAGCGCCTGGTACGAGATCAGGGATGAGAAGGGTGAGCGCCTTGGCAGCGGTACCGCTTCAAATCAGGACTATCCTGATGGGGTCGTAAAGAGCAGATTCGGACTTATAAACGAGATCTCGGAGGAAGAGAAGGCGGGGAACGAAGCACTGTCTGAGTGCCTTAAAGAGTACCTTAAGCTTGATATATCCTCAGATGACCTTTTTTCGATGGTGTGATATATGGAAAATGAAGTGAGGACAAGAACAGGAGCCGTCTACGGAATAGATATTTCTGAAAGTCGTGCTCTTATAAGCTACATTAATCCGGATGGAGCTGAGCCTACTACAGTTTCCTTAGTTTATGGTGAGGAAAATTACTGTGTTCCGATGGCCGTGACAAAGCGGGATGGAATAGGGCAGTGGTATACAGGTGAAGAGGCTTTAAGCAGGGCTGATCAGAGCGGTTTTACTCCGGTAAAGGATTTTTATAAGAAAGCTCTTTCAGGAGAGAAAATTATAGTCGATGCCGGACTTTATGAGGCTTCGGATATTTTTACCATATACCTAAGAAGACTCATTGAGATGGCACAAAGCATGAGCGGAGTCCGTGAGACTGAGATGATAGTCTTCTGCGTGCAGGATGTTACAAAGGAGGCTGTATCACTCTTTACTGCGGCTGCGTCAAGAATCGGTATTGACATTCAAAAAACAGCTGTAATCGATAAAAAGGAAGCTTTTTACTATTACTGTCTCTCACAGCTTTCGGAGCTTAAAAAGCATGATATGGCGCTTTTTGAGTGCGAGGACTTAAATGTCTATGCGCTGAGACTGAATAAGAACTCTTCCGATGATGGTGAGCTTATAACTCTCGATGAGAAATATTTTACACTTGATGAGAATGATAAGGACTCGTCATTTGACGACGTTTTAAAGCAGATGCTTGCTGGGAATCAGGTTTCTGCTATATATCTGACCGGTTCAGGATTTTCTAAAGAGTGGATGAATCTCTCTCTACAGAGAGCACTCTTAGGACACAGGGTATTTATCGGACAGAACCTCTATACCAGAGGGGCTGTGTATGCAGCCATGGTAAAGACGAAGAGTGTAAACTGGGGCTATACCTATGTGGGAGACCACGAGCTTAAGCTTAATGTTTCTCTTAAGGTCTCAGACTTAAATGAGCTCAAGTTTTATCCTCTTATCAGAGCTGGTGAGAGCTGGTATGAGGAGAAGGGTGAGTGTGAGGCGATTCTCGATGGCTCACCTGAGGTCGAGATCTATATCGGAAAGCCTGATTCGAGAAAGACTGTTGTCTCTGTCTTAAAGCTTAAGGATCTTCCTGTAAGGGAAAACAGGCTGACCAGGCTTCGTATAACCGCAACCCCTGTCTCAGATAAAAAGGTAAGTATTAAGATCCTTGACCTGGGATTCGGAGAGATAGCCAGAGGAAGCGGAAAGACTTTTACTACTACGATTGGAATTGATTAAATGGGTGAACTTATTCTATGTAAAAGGCCTATTGCGGCCGCGCCTTTTTATATCGAAAGCGTCTCTGTTAATATTTACTCGATTGAGGAATTGAGCTGGTTTATTTTTCACCATACAGATATAATCGAGGCTGATTTTATCTCTGATGAGCTTATTAACTGGATATCAGATGAAGCAGGATACAGAGAGCTTGCAGAGAGGCTGCGTTCGGGACTAAACGCAAAGACTCCGTTTCATGTGCTGATAGAGATGATCCTCTCATCCTGCGGTTATCTGACACCTAAGGAGATAAAGGATACTGTACGTGAGGTTCAGCTTCAGGCCGGACTTTCTCCAGTTGAAAAGAAAAAGAAGCGGGCAGATCTCCTTATTAAAAACGGAAATATCAGGAAGGCAATAATTGCCTATCAGAACATCCTGGCTTTGGGAGACTTAAAGAGAAATATCTATGGTGATATCTGCCACGATATCGGCTATGCATATGCCAGACTTTTTCTCTTTGATGAGGCAGCGGCCTGGTACAAAAAGGCATATGAGCACAACCTCAGTATAAAAAGTCTGATGCAGCTTCTCTTTGCTCTTATGGAGCAGAATGATGAAGAAAGTATTGCTGATATCGTAAATACCTATCATATCCGCGACGATGACTTGGAGAGGGCCAGGGCTGTATTTAAGGCAGCAGGCGAGACTAAAAAGATTGATGATGCTATCAAAAATATAACCTCCGAAGACACAGACATCCATGACTTTGTAAATGGACTTAAGTCTGACTACAT
Organism: uncultured Lachnospiraceae bacterium; assembly: GCA_900316165.1. Classification (GTDB taxonomy): domain Bacteria; phylum Bacillota; class Clostridia; order Lachnospirales; family Lachnospiraceae; genus Weimeria. The sequence goes on from ONBW01000008.1 coordinate 36,896, forward strand.
CAAAAGGTACGGAGCGTAAATGTTTGGATTTGGAAAGAAGAAAAAAAATAAAAGCGAAGACGAGGTTTTCAAGGACTTAATAGATGAGGCAGCAGCGATTGATGACATCGACAGTCCAAAGAAAATAGAGCACATGATCCTCGATTCCTGTGAGCAGATTATTGCAGAGACAAAGGATATCGAAGGGAAAAAGGCCGAATACCGTGTACTAACAAAATACTTAGAGGACATAAAAAGGCTGAATGACTTAAAGCCCAGGGAAGCGTCAGCTGTAAAGAAGGCAGCTGCAGCCATAGAGAAGGCGCAGAAGAGCAGAAAGAGTTTTATGGATGCTCCAAAGGCTATCTCTGATGACGCTTATGACCTTATTGCTGAAAATGACAGCACAATTCAGCGTGAAATAGACCGCATGAAGGAGAATGAGGTCTATCAGGCAAACACGGCTGCAAAAATGCATGCCCTTGAAGCTGACAAGGGAGAATTGAAGCTCGATTTCGATGAAGCGACTGCGCAGAGTTCTTTTGCTAGAAAAATCTGCTATCTGCTGATGGTTCTCTTTGCTGCTACTCTTATTTTTCTGATAGCGGCTGGAGGCGGCAGCGCATCGCAGACGGCGGGTATTTTTCTTCTTGCCTTTGGTGTGCTTGCGATGCTTATATTCATGTGGCAGGCATCTTCTATCAGGAGAAGGAAGGCTCTTCTTAGAGATTTAAACTCCACAATTACGACCTTAAATGTCACAAGGATGGAGTACGCCAATGTCATAAAGGCTGTAAATGCTACTGCAGACAAGTACCACGTCCACTCATCTACAGAGCTTTTATATCTCTACAATGCTTATGATGATTTTAACTACAGGAGAGAAAAGTTCGTAAAGGACGATGAGGACCTGACATACTGGGATGACTATCTTCTCCGTCTTCTTGCACCGCTGCGTCTCTATGACAGCAAAATCTGGCTTAAGCAGGCGGCTGCCTTAAATGATGAGGAAGCCATGAAGGATGTCCATAAGGAGCTTGTGGAGAAGCGTTCGGCGGTAAGAGAGCAGATCAGGCTCGAGACTCATCAGGTAAAGAGTGAACGTGATGAGATCGACAGGCTGATGAAGGAAGCAGACTTTTATGTACCTGAGATCATGGAGATAATAAAATCCGTAGACAGGCTCTGTGGACTTGACAGATTAAGAAAAGAAGAGGATGATAGTATCCTGAAGTCTCTTGATAAAGAAGAAAATGAAAAGAAGACTGCTTCAGAGGAAAAATCTGAAAAAACAGAAGAGGCTGTTCCAGAGGAAAAGCCTGAAAAAACTATAAAGACTGTTCCAGAGGAAAAACAGGAAAAGAATAAAAATAAGCCCGTAAGAAGGGCACAGAAAGAAGAGAAGAAACCAATGAAAGTAAGAACTCGTTTTGCACCATCACCTACAGGAAGAATGCACGTCGGAAATCTTCGTACGGCATTATATGCTTACCTTATAGCAAAGCATGCCGGCGGTGATTTTATCCTTCGTATTGAGGATACCGACCAGGAGAGATATGTCGAAGGCGCTGTAGATATCATCTACAGAACTATGAAGGAGACTGGTCTCGAGCATGATGAGGGACCTGATAAGGATGGTGGCTGCGGACCTTACGTGCAGAGCGAGCGTGTAAAGCAGGGCATATATATGAAGTATGCCAAGCAGCTTATCGATAAGGGTGAGGCTTATTACTGCTTCTGTACACCTGAGAGGCTTGAGGGCCTTAAGCAGGAGGTTGTAGACGAGAACGGTGAGAAGAAGACTATCTCTATCTATGACAAGCACTGTCTTCACCTGTCAAAGGAGGAGGTCGAGGCAAACCTTGCTGCCGGAAAGCCTTATGTCATAAGACAGAACAATCCCCGTACAGGAACTACGACTTTCCATGACGAGATCTACGGAGATATCACAGTCGATAACAGCGAGCTCGACGATATGATCCTTATCAAGTCAGACGGCTATCCTACCTACAACTTCGCGAACGTAGTAGACGACCATCTGATGGGAATAACCCACGTAGTAAGAGGAAACGAGTATCTGTCATCATCACCTAAGTATAACAGGCTCTATGAGGCCTTTGGCTGGGAAATCCCTAAGTATATCCACTGCCCGCTTATCACAAATGAGCAGCACCAGAAGCTTTCAAAGAGGAGCGGCCACTCATCATTTGAGGACCTTGTGGATCAGGGCTATCTGACAGACGCTATCGTAAACTTCGTGGCACTCCTTGGATGGAGCCCTGAGGATAACCAGGAGATCATGAACCTTCCTGAGCTCATCGAGAAGTTTGACTATCACCATATAAGCAAGTCTTCTGCTGTATTCGATACTACAAAGCTTAAATGGATGAACGGCGAGTACATCAAGAAGATGGATCCTGCAGCTTTCTATAAAAAGGCTCTTCCGTATATAAATGAGACTGTTAAGAGAGACTGTGACAAGGAGAAGATTGCGTCCTTAGTCCAGTCGAGGATAGAGATCTTCCCTGATATCGCAGAGCTTATCGATTTCTTCGAGGAGGTACCGGAGTACGATACATCTCTCTACATCAATAAGAAAAATAAATGCACAGAGGAAAATTCCTTAGAGCTTTTAAAATCGGTTTATCCGGTTCTTGAGGCGCAGGATGACTATTCTAACGATGCACTCTTTGAAACTCTTAAGGCATACGCTACCGAAAAGGGAGTAAAGGTAGGCTTTGTTATGTGGCCGCTTCGTACAGCGCTTTCTGGAAAAGCTTCTACACCGGGCGGTGCGACCCAGATAATGGAGATTCTTGGAAAGGATGAATCTCTTAGGAGAATTGAGGCAGGAATAAAGAAGCTCGAGGGCTGATTATAAAAAGGGGGATTTAAGTATGGGAAAGACTCTTTCTAAAGAACAGCAGATGGCTGTAAGTCACTTCAGAGGGCCCTGTCTATGCATGGCGGGGCCGGGAAGCGGCAAAACCCTTGTTATCACTGAGCGAATCAGCTCACTTGTGAAGTATAGGGGCATTGAGCCACGCAGGATACTAGTCGTCACATTCACAAGGGATGCCGCAGCATCCATGAAGAAGAGATGTGAGGACGAAAATCATATCTATCCATCACCTGCGTTTGGGACCTTCCATTCTATTTTTTATAATATCCTGCTTAAGGAAGGCAGGGTAAGACCGGAGAAGCTTATTTCAGGACGAAAGGCACTAGGTCTTTTATCGCTTTCCGTAAATGAGTGCGGCATAAAAGAGACTGATAAGGACTTTTTTACGACCCTTCTTCGTGCAATCAGTTTCTACAAAAATACCGGAATCTTAGATGAAAACCTCTATCCCAATCAGATAAATACAGCTGAGATGAAGCACATTATAGCTTCATTCAGGGGTCATACTGTCTGTGAGGGGTATTTTGACTTTGATGATATACTTGTGGAAACAAAGCAGTTTTTTAAGGATAATCCTGAAAGACTAGATCTGTGGAGACGGAGATTTCCATTTATCCTCGTGGATGAGGCACAGGATATGAACAGGCTTCAGTATGACATCATAACAGAGCTTGCAGGACCTGATAACAATCTCTTTTTAGTAGGAGACGACGATCAGGCCATATACAGCTTCAGAGGGGCTGATCCGAAGCTTCTTATGCAGTTTAAGAGAGACTATCCTGATGCAGAGACTGTGATCCTTAATCAGAATTTCCGCAGTCATTCAATTATAGTGGAATCCTCGGCAAATCTTATCTCAGAAAACAAAGCCCGCTTTGAAAAGAATCTGAAGGCTTTTTCTGCCGAAAGAGGCTCAGTAGAAATCATCACAGCGGCAGATGAGCACGAGGAGGGAAGGCTTGTCGCTGGAAAAATAAACGAACTTCTTAAGGCTGGAGCAGACCCGGCTCAGATAGCTGTACTATATAGAAATCGTATGGTCAGTGCCTGTCTTATGGAGGAGCTTGCGAGGCTTTCAGACGAAGAAGGCGGAGGAGATTTATTATTCTATAAGAGCTTTGTGTTCAGCGATATCATGTCATATCTGTTGGTTTCACAGAAAGGAATTGTGGATAGGGAACATTTCTTAACGGCTCTTACTCATCCTGACAGGAATATAGCTCTTATAGGTTTAGGCAGGAAAGAAATTGATAAGAGAGAGTGGCTCTTTAAGATGCAGAAAACTGTCTTTAAAGAAGATGCAGAGGCATTTATCAGGGAAATCGATTTCCTGTCAAAGCTTTCTCCTGCGGCAGCGATTAATTTTATCATAAGAAAAATGGAGTACGGTAAGTTCATCCGTGATTTTTCATACAGGAATGGGGTGGACGCCTCTATCTATTTAAAACATGCTGATAATCTGGCAAAAAAAGCGCAGGGCTATAGAAAAATAGATAAATTCTGTGATGCAATGCTTGAGGAAAAGGACCATGCATTCTATACAGCGAGCCGGAAGCCAAAGTCTGAATCTGTCGGATACTATACTTTTCACGGCTCTAAAGGTCTTGAATTCGATACTGTCTTTATCATTGGAGCCTGCGACGGGATAACTCCGTCAGAGAAGGCTGATTCCATTGAGCGGATAGAAGAGGAGAGAAGGCTTTTCTATGTGGCGATGACCCGCGCGAAAAAGAGCCTCTATATCTCAGTTTCCGGCCGGTACGGCAATCACAGCTATTATCCTTCTCCGTTTATCAGGGAAGCTTTTGGAAATTTATAAAATATTGGGATTTTTAGTCCTCTTTTATGTTATAATGATTTCCGAATACGATTAAATGAGCGAGTTTGGAGATTATATGAACTATGAAATGAAAAAAGGCAGCTTTTTAAACCCTGGTGCATTCCATCGCAGGAAGGGAATAGAGCTTACTGTGGTGGCCAGAAGAGAAGGCAGCCTTTCTGTCATTTTTTACGATAAGAATACCAGGAAAAAGCTTAAAGAGATTGCTATACCAAAGTCATTCAGTGTAGGCAGGGTTTATTCCGTATTTTTCCCAGAACTAAGTGGTGAAGTCTGCTACATGTTAAAGGACAGGGACGGTGTCTACTTAGATCCATATGCTCCTGTAATAACAGGAAGAGAAAAATGGAATGACATAACCAGAAAAAAGAATAATTATTTCGTCTATGGAGGTATCGGAAAGAGCGTTTCTGACTATAGTGAGAAGCTTTCGCCTGTTGCACCTGAGGATATGGTCATCTATAAGCTTCATATCAGAGGTTTTACAGAGTCGAACGGCCTTTCCGCAGCGTATAAGGGGAATTACAGGGGAATCATCAGAAAACTTCAGTACTTAAAGGGACTTGGTGTGACCTCTCTTCTTTTCATGCCGCTCTATGAGTTTGAAGAGATCAGATACCACGCATATAAGGTCACAGAGCCTGACGATTCTGTCGGAGAGGTGACTTCAGATCCTTTTGGGGTTAATTACTGGGGATATGGAGACGCGTCTTATTTTGCGCCGAAGGCGTCATATTTCGGTGCAGATCAGCAGAGAGGAATGGACTTACTGGTTAATGCCATTCATAAAGCCGGAATGGAGATTCTGATGGAGTTTTCATTCACGACCGAGAAGGCCATTTCAAATCCAAGATTTATCACGAATATCCTTATCTACTGGCATCTTAGATACAAGGTCGATGGCTTTCATCTGATTGGTGAAGGTCTGCCTATTGACTATATTCTTAAGCATCCTAAGCTTTCGGATGTGAAGATTTTCTATGAGAAAACAGATGAGAGAGGACTTTCAAATGAGGATCACAAGAGATTTTTCTACTACAATGATGACTTCATCTATCCTCTGAGAAAGCTTGAGAACCATATGGACGGTTCGGTAGCGGAGCTTGCAAACCAGATGAGAAAACAGGGTGAGAAGTTTGGCTTTGTAAACTACGCAGCAGAAAAGACAGGTTTTACTCTTCTAGATGCCTACAGCTATGGTGAGAAACACAACGAGGCAAATGGTGAGGACAACCGGGACGGAAGTAACTATAACTGCAGCGCAAACCATGGCTGTGAGGGTAAGACTAACAGCCGTAATGTAAATGAAAAGCGCTATATCTGTGTCAGGAACGACCTGACTCTGCTTTTCCTCTCACAGGGTATTCCGCTTATTACTGAGGGTGATGAGTCACTTAATTCGGCAGATGGAAACAACAATCCGTATGGTCAGGATAATCCGGTTGGCTGGGTTCAGTTTTCAAATAAAAAGGACGCGAAGCTCTTAAGAGAATTTGTAAAGCAGTTATCAGTGTTCAGGAAAGCTCATCCGAATATTCGTACAAAAAAGCCTATGAGGCAGAATGATTACATAGGCTGTGGTCTTCCAGACCTCTCATATCATGACAGCGAGCCGTGGATAATGGGTATTGGTCCTGAGAAGAAAGGCCTTGGAATCCTCTATGCCGGAGCGTACGCTGGTGAGGAATGTGAGGACGTTATGGTCGTCATGAATTTTTATTATGAGGACAGGACATATGCTCTTCCTTCTCTTTTAGGAGACCGCAAATGGTATTTAGTTGCAAATACCAGAGAAGAAAAGTTCTTTGATGAACCAATACGTGTTGATGATGAAAAGATAACTGTGCCATCAGGTACAGTCTCTATTCTGACAGGCAGGTAATATGAGTTTAAAAAAAGCATTTCTACACTTCAAGACGATAACGCATCACAGACACCTCGTAATGAAAGGCTGTTTTAAGGTGGGCCTTTATAAACAGGGCCTGCTGCATGACCTTTCGAAATATTCATGGACAGAGTTCAGAGTAGGAGCCAGGTACTATCAGGGGACGAGGAGCCCGAACAATGCCGAGCGTGAGGAGACAGGCCTCTCTACAGCCTGGCTCCATCACAAGGGCAGAAACAAGCATCACTACGAGTACTGGATAGACTACGATATAAATGCAAAGGATGGAGAGATGCCTCTTACTGGTATGAAGATGCCTGTCAAGTATGTAGTAGAGATGTTTATCGACAGAATCTCGGCCAGTAAGAATTACCTCGGTGATAAATACCAGGACGATTCAGCGCTTACGTACTATCTGAAGGGCCGTGGCCATTACATAATCCATCCTGAGTCAGATGCACTCCTTTATAAGCTTCTTCAGATGAATGCCGATAAGGGTGAGGAAGCAACGTTTGCCTATATCAGGAAGTATGTCCTTAAGAATAAAAAATGACTTTAGGCCATATTTCTTACATAGTGATTCAAGAATACCTCTTTTAAGAATCCCTTCTCTGTAAGAGTCGATACAATCCCCAATATATCAAGAAGTGTAAGGCCGCATTCTGCCTGCACTTCGTCTATGCTTTTCGCATTAAAATCAAAAGCACTGTACACTTTTATCTCATCAGGCTTAAGGCCTGAATTTTTTATCTCTTCTTCGATATGCACTATGGCATCCGGATTGTAAGACAGTTCAAGCTCTTCTATGAGTGCCTCAGATGAGCGGATAATTCCGGCACCCTGAGATATGAGCTTATTGCATCCTGCACTTAAGGGGTCGGTTATTTTGCCAGGGAGGGCATAGACATCCCGGCCCTGGTCTAAGGCAAAGTCAGCGGTGATAAGGCTTCCGGAGCGTTCTCTGGCTTCAATCACTATAACTGCCCTTGAGAGTCCGCTTATAAGCCTGTTTCTGTCCGGAAAAAATTCCGGAAGAGGCTGTGTTCCAAGAGCAAATTCTGTTATTATCGCACCGTGCTTTGGAATCTCTGTGTATAGGTCTCTGTTTGTCTCAGGGTAGCAGATGTCAAGTCCGTTTGCGACGAAGGCATAGGTCTTTCCGCCTCCCTCGAGGGCTCCTCTCTGTGAGTAGGTATCTATGCCATATGCCATTCCACTTATTACAGAATAGTCGAAGGATGCAAGGTCTGAGGCTATTTTGCCAGCCATTACTCTACCGTATGAAGAGCAGCGGCGGGCACCTACCATAGCGACAAGCTTCTCATCGGGATCTGGTAGGCTTCCGTTGTAGAAAAGTGCGACAGGCGGTTCGTGAATGTATCGCAGCGGCTCAGGAAAAGTGCTGTCATAGCTTAAAACCAGGTTATATCCGCTTTCTGTGAAACGTCTGAAACTCTCTTTTAATTTTAGAGATGTAAGCTCCGTTCTAAAAGCACACAGCTCCTTTTCAGAGATTATCTCGTAGTGTAAAATATCGGCATCAGAGGCCTCAAGAAGCTTGAATACGGTAGGGTAAATCTCTAATAGCTTTCTCTTTTTTCCCCTTGTAAAATGTCTCGTAGATGAAAAACCAAACTCTTCAATAGTCATAGTGCTGCCTCCCAGAATCTGCGGTCAATAGTCCTGAAAAAACAGGCCTCCGCGATGTGCTCTTTTGTGATATCTTTTTCTCCGGCCAGGTCTGCTATCGTGCGTGAGACCTTAAGAATTCTGTAATAGCCTCTGGCTGTAAGCTCGAGCTTTACGAACATCTCTGCGACAAACTGTTTTATCTCTGAGTTCATGCGGCAGTATTCCTCTATATCAGCAGAGGGCACCTGAGAGTTGAAGTTATAGCTTTTATTCTTGTAGCGCTCATTCTGAATCTCAGAGGCCTCAACAACCCGTGATCTGATAGAGGCAGAGTCCTCATCATCTGAATCTCCCAAAAGCTCAGTGATGCCTATTTTTTTAGTCTCTACACAGATGTCAAAACGGTCTAAAAGAGGCTGTGATATCTTTGAGAGATAGTTTCTTATCGAGCTTACAGAGCAGGTGCATCTGGTCGAAGGGTAGTAGCCACAGCGGCACGGATTCATCGCAGCTGCAAACAGAAAATCAGCCGGGTATTCCTCCTGATACCTGTTCCTCACGACATTTATATGCCCCTCCTCCAGCGGCTGACGTAGAACCTCTAATACATCGCGCTTGAACTCTGGAAGTTCATCTAAAAAAAGTACACCATTGTGAGCCATGGTTATCTCACCGGGAGTTACGGCATTGCCGCCTCCTGACATGGCTATGGCAGTTACAGTGTGATGAGGGCTCCTGAATGGACGAATAATTTTATCATACGAAAAATTCTTCCTTCCACTTACACTGTAGATCTTCATCAGCTCTAGCTTCTCATCGTTAGTGAGCGGAGGGAGAATAGAAGGCAGGCACTTCGCAATCATGCTTTTTCCGGCACCAGGAGGACCGTACATTAAGAGATTGTGCATGCCGGCAGCAGCAATCTCACAGGCTCTTCTCGAGACCTTCTGGCCATGAAGCTCCTTAAAGTCCAAGTACCTGTCTTCACAGATATCGGAACTGAGCTCTGTATCGGTTTCGGGGATTTTTTTATGTAATCTATGAGCTCGCTTATAGATGAGACTCCGATGGAAGTCATGTCTGGAACAAGCGCAGCTTCACTGAGATTTTCCTTTGGGATAATGCATTTAGTAAGACCTGCCTCGCGGGCAGAAAGAAGCATTGGGAGCATGCCTCGTACAGGGAGCACATCGCCTGACAGGGCTAGCTCACCTGATACGAAGGTATTTTTTAAGGAATCCGCTTTGAAGCAGCCCATCGCAAGAAGCACAGAGCAGGCCATAGGAAGGTCAAAACCACTGCCGCTTTTCTTCTCGTCTGCGGGGCTGATATTTACCGTGATGCGGCGGGCAGGAAGCGGCATTCCTATAAGCTTTAAAACTGTGCGGACGCGTTCCTTGCCCTCGCGTACCTCGGCTGCCAAACTTCCGACCATATCAAAAACAGGCAGACCTTCACTGACATCTGCCTCTACTGTGACGACGCTTGCCTTAAGGCCGCGCAGCGTCCCTGATTTAACCTGACTAAACATAATAAAGTCGCGGAAAAATAAACGATTTGATCTGTAATTTGATGAAAGACAATATTACATTATCAGAAAAAAAGAAGATTTTCAAGTGCAATTCTGAAAAAATAGACTTGAAAAACAAAATGTTGTGGTGTATAGTAAAAAACTGCTACGGATTAAAAGTATGAAAGGATTGAATTAATGGCTAAGAATCTTGTGATCGTCGAGTCTCCGACAAAGGTTAAAACGATTAAAAAATTCCTCGGCAGAAATTATACGATAGTGGCTACTATGGGGCATGTAAGGGATTTGCCTAAGAGCCAGCTTGGAATAGACATAGAAAATGACTTTGAGCCTAAATATATCACGATCAGAGGTAAGGGAGAGCTGTTGGCTTCACTCAGGAAGGAAGTAAAGAAAGCAGATAAGATTTATCTTGCGACAGACCCTGACCGTGAGGGAGAGGCTATCTCCTGGCATCTGATCCCGGCATTAAATCTTGCGGATAAGGACTATTCGAGAATAACCTTTAACGAGATTACGAAGAATGCTGTAAAGGAGTCATTCAACCATCAGCGTGACATAGACATGAACTTAGTCGACGCGCAGCAGGCCAGACGAGTACTTGACAGGATCGTAGGATACAGCATCAGCCCACTTCTCTGGGCAAAGGTCAAGAGAGGTCTTTCAGCAGGCCGTGTACAGTCTGTTGCCTTAAGGATTATTTGCGACAGAGAGGACGAGATAAATGCCTTCATTCCGAAGGAGTATTATACTCTTGATGTCGATCTAAAGGGAGAAGGAAGAAAGAAGCTTCAAGCCTCATACCATGGCAAAGGGAAAAAAGCAGATGCCATAGAATCAAAGGAAGAGTTAGATAAGATTTTAAAGGATATAGATGGCTGTGATTTCACGATAGATTCGGTAAAGAAGAGTGAGAAGTCAGTAAAGTCGCCTCTTCCATTTACTACATCTACGATGCAGCAGGAGGCCTCAAAGGCTCTTAATTTTGCTATATCAAAGACAATGATGGTTGCCCAGCAGCTCTATGAGGGTGTAGAAATAAAAGGGATGGGTACGGTAGGTCTTATCACCTACTTAAGAACCGATTCAACACGAGTATCTGAAGAGGCAAGAGCTGCGGCAGCTTCGTTTATAGCAAAAGAATACGGACAGGAATATCTGGGGATAAAGGATACCTCAAAGAGCTCCGGCAAAAATATCCAGGATGCTCACGAGGCTATAAGACCGGCAGATCTTACTATCCTTCCATCAGAGATAAAGGACAAGGTCACAAGAGACCAGTTCAGACTATACTCTCTTATCTGGAAACGCTTTATGGCATCACAGATGGCAAACGAGAAGACAGAGACTACATCTGTTAAACTTGATTGTGCCGGATATATTTTTTCTGCCGCAAGTACAAGCGTTACATTTGATGGATTCTCTAAGGTCTATGTAGATGCGGACGATAAGGAAGAAAAGGCAGTAAAAGACTTAAGTGCTTTCGAAGAGGGAGATGTGATGAGTCTCGTAAAGACCGATCCGAAGCAGCACTTTACCCAGCCAAAACCACACTTTACTGAAGCGTCACTAGTACATACACTTGAGGAACTTGGTATCGGCAGACCGTCTACCTACGCGCCGACTATTTCCACACTCTTAAAGAGACACTATATCATAAAAGAGGGCAGAAGCATCTTTGTCTCTGAGCTCGGCGAGATAGTAAATAAAATCATGGTCGAGAATTTCCCAGAGATAGTCGATAAGACTTTTACTGCGAATATGGAAAGTCTTCTGGACGGTGTGGAGACAGGAGATGTCAAGTGGAAATCGATAATCAGAAATTTCTACCCTGACCTGGAAAAAGAGGTAAAGACGGCGGAGGAAAAGCTCGAGAAGGTCGAGATAAAGGACGAGGAGACCGATGTGATCTGTGAGAACTGTGGCAGACACATGGTCATCAAATACGGACCTCATGGTAAATTCCTAGCCTGCCCTGGCTTCCCGGAGTGTAAGAATACAAAACCTTATCTGGAAAAAATAGGCGTCAAATGCCCTAAGTGCGGCAAGGATATAGTCATCAGAAAGACCAAGAAGGGAAGAAAGTTCTACGGCTGTGAGGATTATCCTGACTGCGATTTCATGAGCTGGCAGAAGCCTGTATCTAAAAAATGCCCGCGCTGTGGCAGCTACATGGTTATCCGTGGAAAGAAACTCGTCTGCGCTGATCCGGAATGTGGATATAGTGAAGAAAAAAATTCAGACGAGGGTTGATATTTTTCAGAAAGTGAGTATAATTTTCTTTATTGAAAGAATTTTTTAACACTTAGAGGATCAAATGAGCGTAGAATTATTAGACAAGACTAGAAAAATAGGCAAACTTCTTCACAATAACAATCACTCAAAGGTTGTCTTCAACGACATCTGCAGTGTACTGACTGAGATTTTAAAATCATCCTGTATGGTCATCAGTAAGAAGGGAAAGGCTCTTGGTATCAGCTTTCATCAGGGTGGTCATCATATATCAGAGCTCCTTACAGATGAGGTAGGAGAGTTTATCAATTCAGACCTGAATGAAAGACTTCTTGGAATCCTCTCTACCAGAGAGAATGTAAGTCTTGGAACCTTGGGATTTGAACAGGATGACATCACGCAGTACAATGCCCTGGTTACTCCTATTGATATCTCAGGAGAGAGACTTGGAACACTTTTTATCTACAGATATCAGAATCCTTTTGATATCGATGACATCATTTTAGCAGAGTACGGTACAACTGTCGTTGGACTTGAGATGATGCGTTCAGTAAATGAGGAAAATGCCGAAGAGAACAGAAAGATTACGGATGTACAGTCTGCTATAAATACTCTTTCGTATTCGGAGCAGCAGGCTATCATTCATATTTTTGATGAGCTCGATGGCAAAGAGGGAATTCTCGTAGCATCGAAGATCGCTGACAGAGTCGGCATCACCAGAAGTGTCATCGTAAATGCTTTAAGGAAGTTCGAGTCAGCAGGAGTTATAGAATCCCGTTCTTCAGGTATGAAGGGCACTTACATCAAGGTTTTAAACGATGCTGTGTTCGGAGAACTGGACAAATTAAAAGAACATATGAACCGATAATTTTATAAAACAACAAGATGATGTGGCATTTTTTAGAAAATGCCACTATTTTTTTGTTAAAAAGCTTGTAATTTTTAGGAAAGAAAAATATAATATATTTTGTATATACATGTACAGTTGGAACTAAGCGGAGGAAACTAAATGTTAAAATCAGACGCTTTCAGTTATGTGAATCTTATGGACAAGGCACTCGATGCCAGCTGGCAGAGAGAAACAGTCATATCTAATAACATAGCAAACGCAGATACACCAGGTTACAAGCGCAGTGATGTAAAGTTCCAGGATATTCTATTAGATGCACTAGACAGCACTAAATACAAGAATCTCGATATGGCTGTAAAGTCTCAGAATTATAATGATGACAGCCTTGATGGCGAGGTCTATCTCGATTATCCACAGTATGATTACAGACTTGATACGAATAATGTCGATATCGACCAGGAGAACACTGAGTATGCAGGTGAGCAGCTCAGATACCAGGCTATGGCCACGAGTGTTTCAAGTGAGTTTTCCAGGTTTGATGTTGTTACCAAATCATAAAACGGGAGGTACTTATGAGCTTATTTCAGTCATTTGACATCGTAGGCAGCGGTCTTACAGCCCAGCGTCTTCGAATGGATACGATTTCCGAGAATATCGCGAATGTCAACACTACTCATTCAGCTGACGGGTCGGGACCATATCGCAGAAAGTCGGTTATTTTTGAAGAAAAGCAGTTAAATCCGGCATCGTTTTCTGCCACTCTTGACCAGTATACCAATTCCTATAAGGGAAACGGAGTAAGAGTAGCCAGTGTATTTGAGGATACATCAACGGATTTTAAGATGGTCTATGATCCTTCAAATCCGGATGCTGATGCTAATGGGTATGTCAGCTATCCGAATGTTGATACTGTAACGGAGATGACGAACCTGATTGATGCCACCCGTGCTTATCAGGCTAATGTTACGGTATTCAATGGACTTAAGACTACTGCACAGCAGGGTATTTCAATCGGAAATTCATGATAAAGGGTGATTTTAAATGACGGCAGTTACAGGAATTGATTCAGCAAATTCACTTTATAAGACTGCGCCTAAGCGTGGTGGAGTTGATCCCAACAATAATAATGATTTCGGTACGGTCTTTGACGCGGCATTAAATCTTGTAGATGAGACAAATACATTACAGAACAAGGCAGATGCCGAGCAGGTAAAGTTTGCTCTTGGTCTTTCAGACAATACTCATGATATGATGATAGCGGCTCAGAAGGCAAAGATTGCACTTCAGTATACGAATGCAATCAGAACGAATGTCATTCAGGCTTATCAGACAATCATGAATATGCAGATATAATCTTTAAAAGGATAGGAAGAAATGGCTGACCGGATTAAAAATATCTTGAACAAAATTGTAGAGTGGTGGAAGAAATTCACATCGAGACAGAAGGCACTGATTATCAGTGCAGTCTCTGTTGTTGCCATTGCTCTGATTATATTAGGTGTTGTGGCTACCCGTCCTGATAAAATGACCCTGGTTACTGCTACAGACGCGACACAGGCTCAGTCGATTAAGGACCTATTGGACGGTGACAGCATCAAGTATTCCCAGTCTGAAGATGGTATGACTTTTACCATCGATAAAAAGGATGAGGCTGATGCGACTATACTGTTAGGACAGAACGGAATTTACTCTAACGGATATACAGGGACGAAATCCGATGAAGAGTACGGTATATCAAATGTTGTCGATGGTTCATTTACCACGACAGAGGCTGATAAACAGAGAAAAGAAACTTACTTCATACAGAAGCAGATGGAGAAGTATCTAAAGACGCTATCGAACGTCAAGGATGCGCAGATAAACCTCAGTATTCCTGATGATGACGGTACTCTTGCTGCCAAGCAGGAGGAGTCATCTGCAAGTGTCATGCTTGATCTCTCGGATTCTATGTCAGATGATCAGGCTGCTGCCATTGCGAAGTTTGTAGCTACAGGCCTCGGAAATAAAACTACTTCAAATATCACCATAATCGATACTGATGACAACATCCTTTTCTCAGGTGGTGATGAATCTACCTCAGGAGGAATCGCGTCGTCAAATCTTTCGGCTCAGCAGAAAAAAGAGAAATACGTCGAGAGTAAGGTAAAAAAGATTCTTTCACAGAATACCACCGGAGACGCTGTATATGATAACGTCCAGGTGGCCGCAAATCTCGATATGAATTTCGATGATTCGGAGATTAAGAGCTGGAAATACTCAGTAGCCGATGGTCAGGACCAGGGTTATCTCGACAGCCAGACTACAGAGAATTCATCTTCTACAGGTTCAAGCGGTGGCGAGCCGGGAACTGGTTCAAACAGTGATGTGAACAGCTATGTGACTACCAACAATGGTACTACCAGCAGTGAATCTGAGAAGACTACAAGCAACTACCTTCCAAATGAGACTTATACAAATACAAAGTCTGCGGCTGGAAAAGTTGATAATTCTAATTCTACAATCACTATCACAGCATATAATGATGTGATCTATGATGAGGATCAGATGAAAGCAGCTGGTCAGCTGAAAAAGCAGACTTTTGATCAGTTCGTAGCTAAAAACAGCGGTATGAAGGCTACTCAGGTCAGCAATAACCTGATACAGGCAGTTTCAAATGCTACAGGTATTCCTACATCGAATATCACAATAAATGCCTATGATGTTCCACAGTTCCATTACTCAACTGGTGGACGGACATGGGTTGACTGGCTTGAGATTATTCTTGCTCTGCTTATCTTTGCTCTTCTTGGCTTTGTGGCATTCAGAAGTCTTCGTGGAAAGAAAGAGGAGGAGCAGACAGAGGAGGTATCTGTGGATACGCTTCTTAGACAACAGCAGCAGGATGAGCAGCTTGAGGATATAGGATATAACGAAAAGTCTGAGGCCAGACAGCTTATTGAGAAATTTGTGGATGAAAAACCTGAGGCAGCAGCAAATCTGCTACGTAACTGGCTGAACGAGGACTGGGGGGAATAAAATGGCAGACACAACTGCACAGAAACAAAATACAGCAGCTAAACCACCAGCCAAGGCTGCTGCTGGGACTCCGGTAGATACTGCCGCTCTTGAGGGGCTTTCAGGTGTACAGAAGGCCGCTATACTTCTGATCACGCTTGGACCAGAGAGGTCTGCAGAGATCTTCAAGCATTTGAAAGAGGATGAAATAGAAGAGCTTACTCTTGAGATAGCAAATACGAGAAGTGTATCTCCGCAGGTAAAGGACGCTGTTATAAATGAATTTTACCAGATCTGCCTTGCACAGCAGTACATCGCAGAGGGTGGTATCGGGTATGCCAAGGAGCTTCTTGAAACTGCTCTTGGAAACGATAAGGCACAGGAAGTTATCAACAAGCTCACAGCGTCTCTTCAGGTTCGTCCTTTCGAGTTTATCAGAAAGACAGAGCCTTCACAGGTATTAAACTTTATTCAGGATGAGCATCCTCAGACTATAGCAATGATACTTTCATACCTGCCTGCATCTCAGGCATCTATGATCTTAAGTGCTCTTTCTCCTGAAAAACAGGCTGATGTAGCCAAGCGAATTGCTACAATGGATCGAACCTCACCTGAGGTAATTAAAGAGGTTGAGAGAGTGCTTGAAAGAAAGTTGTCTTCTCTTATTAATCAGGATTACACTTCTGCCGGTGGCGTAGATGCTACTGTGGCTATACTCAATGCTGTAGACCGCAGTACAGAGAAGCGTATTATGGAGGCTCTTGAAATCGAGGAACCGGAGCTTGCCGAAGAAATCAGAAAGAAGATGTTTGTATTCGAGGATATCCTTCTTCTCGACGACCGTTCTATTCAGCGTGTGCTGCGTGATGTCGATAACGGAGACCTTACTACAGCACTTAAGGGTGCCAACGAGGATGTACAGAATGCTATCTTCAGAAATATGTCTTCGAGACTTTCTGCAATGCTCAAAGAAGACCTCGAGTACATGGGTCCTGTACGTATGAAGGATGTAGAGGAAGCTCAGCAGAAGATTGTTGGTGTTATCAGAAAGCTTGAGGATTCTGGTGAGATCATTATTTCCAGAGGTGGAGGTGATGACCTCGTTGTATAGTATTTATCATGGGAGCAGAGTTAGTGACGAAAAGGTTGTCATTAACTCAAATGAACGTGCTCTTGAAAAAATCCGTGCCTGGCAGAAGCATGCAGAGGATGAAAAACTAAGGCAGCGCAGAAGTGAAGCAGATGAATATCTCTCAAAACTTCCAAAGGATGAGAATGGTGAAGCTGTACTCGAGCAAAATGAGGATGGCTCCGTAAAGATTCCTCTTGGAAGTGATGGTGAGCCACTTTTTTCTATAGATGAAAATGGGAAGCCATTTTTTCAGGAAGAAAATGAGACTGATGAGGGAGAGACAGAGGAAGCAGCTCAGGTTCAGACTGATGAGGAGAGAGAGCAGATTCTTTCGGATGCCAGAGCAGAGGCCGTATCTATAGTTAATAAGGCTAAGGAAGAGGCCGATGCACTTTTTCTGCATACCAGAGATGAAGCTGTCTCCCAGGGATACACCGATGGACTTGCAAAGGCTTCTGACGAATATGCTGCAAAGCAGAAGGCATTAGACGACAGGGCAGAGGCTTTAGAACAGAATTATCAGGAGAAAACCGCATCTCTTGAAAATGATGTGCTTGAGGCAGTCCTTTCAGTTGTACAGAAGGCATTTTCCATAGAATTTGGCGATGATGAAGAGCTTCTCTTAAAGCTTGTAGATGACTGCATTAACCATGTGGATTCAGCAAAAGAGCTTTTAGTCAGGGCTAATGAAAAGAATTATAATCTTCTTACTTCAAAGAAGCAGGAAATAATTGATAAGGTCGGAGAGGGTGTAAGTGTTGAGTTTGCTAAAGACCCACTGCTTACAGATGGTCAGTGCATGATAGAAACTGATGGCGGAGTTTATGATGTATCGATTGACACAGAGCTTAAGAATCTGATCAAGCGAATCAGATTGCTGACACTCTGATTTTTTTGTTAAGGGTGATCTGATGGATCTTTCCAGAATCGAAGAGGCTTTGGATGAGCCTCTGTACGACCAGCTTGGAAGAGTTTCAAAGGTCGTAGGTCTTACAATCGAATCTATCGGACCGGAGGCAAAATTAAACGATCTCTGTAAGATCCAGACTGCTTTCGGTTCTGTCGTAATGGCCGAGGTTGTTGGATTTAACGATAAGAGGCTTATACTCATGCCTTTTGAGTCTACCGAGGGAATAGCTGTAGGCTCTATTGTTACAAATACAGGAAAGCCGCTTTCTATCCCAGTGGGTGATGCTCTATTGGGACATACTGTCGATGGTATCGGCCGTATAGATGACTTGAAGGAAGGAGAGGAATACCCGCATTTTGATGTAGAGTATCCGTGTGAGGCTGATCCTCCAGATCCTATGAGCAGAGTCATTATAAAGGATGTCCTTCCTCTGGGAGTAAAGGCTGTTGACGGTCTTATCACTGTCGGGAAGGGACAGCGTATCGGTATTTTTGCCGGTTCAGGTGTCGGAAAGTCTACTCTTATGGGTATGTTCGCCAGAAACACAAAGGCACAGATAAATGTTATAGCTCTTATAGGAGAGCGTGGCCGTGAGGTCAGGGAATTCGTAGAGCATGACTTAGGTCCCGAGGGTATGAAGCGCTCTGTTGTAGTAGTTGCTACCTCAGATAAACCTGCACTTATCAGACAGAAGGCAGCAAAGACGGCTACTGCGATTGCTGAATATTTCAGAGATCAGGGGAAGGATGTTCTTCTGATGATGGATTCCCTCACCCGTTTCTGTATGGCTCAGCGTGAGATAGGCCTTGCTTCCGGTGAACCTCCTGTTACGAGAGGTTATCCGCCTTCTATATATGCCCAGCTTCCAAGGCTTCTTGAGAGAGCAGGAAACTCAGATAAGGGTTCCATCACAGGACTTTATACAGTGCTTGTAGATGGTGATGATTTCAACGAGCCTATCACTGATACAGCCAGAAGTATCCTTGACGGTCATATAGTATTAAACCGAAAGCTTGCTCAGAAGAACCACTATCCGGCTATTGATGTCTTAGCATCAATCTCCAGGGTCATGAGCGCAGTTGCAGCCAAAGACCATAAGAAGGCTGCCGGACAGCTCAAAAATGTTATGGCCACCTACAGCGATGCAGAGGACCTTATCAATATTGGTGCTTACAAAAAAGGCTCGAATCCTGAAATAGACTTCGCTATCCAAAAAATGCCTGAGGTTAACCGTTTTCTGTTGCAGCAGACAGATGAGAAATTTGACTTTGATGAGGAAGTTCAAATGTTAATGGATATTTTTCCACAAGAAACTGATACTCAGCAGAAAGGGGCTTAATGGCCGATGGCTAAGTTTGTTTACCGCCTTCAGAATATTTTAAACCTGAAGCAGATGCTTGAGGATCAGGAGAAGGCACAGTTTGCTGCAGCTGCTGCAAAAGAGGCTGAGGAGAGAGACAAGCTGACGAAGCTTTTAGTCAGAAATGCCGACTATCAGAGAAGACTTCAGGAAGCAGTAAGCAGTGACAAAATAGACAGGAAAGAGATCATTTTTTTAAAAAATGCAGACACTACCATGAAGTCACTGATCCGTGACCAGATGTTTGCAGTAAAGAGAGCCCAGAACGCCCTTGAGCTCGAGAGGCAGAAGCTCGATGAGGCCAGAAAAGAGAGAAAGACTCATGAGAGACTTAAGGAAAAGGCCTTCGATGAATTCAAGATGGAGCTTAATGCAGCCGACAACAAGGCAAATGATGAGCTTACGAGCTATACCTATGGCGTTAAAAAAACAGGTAAATGATTCGTTAGGAGATACATATGTCAGATTCTACATCACTTCAGGAAAAACGTGGTGAAACCAAACCAGATCCAAAAAAGAAGGGAAAGAAGAATAAAAAAGGTGAGACAGACGAGGATTCTAAGGGATCGGGTATTGCAGTAGTCCTTGCTGGTATTATTATTCTTATAGTCTGGCTTGGAATTATCGCTCTGCTGATTCATATGGATGTAGGTGGTATCGGTACTATGGTATCCCCTTATTTAAAAAATATCCCGGTAGTAAAAAATATCCTGCCGGCAAGTGCGTCAGGTGATGCCACCTCTACTGAGAATGATCCTTATGCATTCTCATCCATGCAGGAGGCTGTGGCTCGTGTTAAAGAGCTTGAGAAGCAGGTAGCTAAGCAGAAGAAACAGCTTGCCGCCGCAGAGAATGACTCAGCTGACTTAGCCCAGCTTAAAAAGCAGCTGAAGAAATATCAGGATAATGAAAAGAAATTCGAGAAAGAAAAGGCTGACTTCTACGAACAGGTAGTCTACGCAGATAATGCTCCGGATATCTCGAATTATAAGACTTACTATGAGGAAATAGAGCCGGAGACAGCTGAGAAGCTGTATAAGCAGGTTATCTCTGACCTTCAGACTGATTCAAAGCTTTCGGATTATGCGGCTGCTTATTCTGCAATGAAGCCAAAGGAGGCAGCTGCAATCTTTGATACTATGACGAATAATCTGAAGCTCGTAGGTAAGATACTTTGGACTATGAAAAAAGACGACCGCGGCGCAATTCTTGGAAAAATGGATCCCGATACCGCGGCTGCAGTAACGAAGCTTATGGAGCCGACCTCTTCGACTCCGGCCAACTCAGGCTCAACAGTTGCGGCTCCGTCTACATCTTCATCAGGTAATTGATTTTTTGGCCCGCCTTCAGCGGGCCTTTGATTTTTTAAGGATATTTTTTATGGATAAAGCAACGGATTTTATTTCACTTTCAGAAAAGTATGATGATAAAAATAAAAAGCAGGAGCTTATTTGTCTGTATCAGGCAGCTTTCTATGCCCAAAAACATAAAGATACTTTTCTTTTGAATTCTATCAATAATAAAATATCAGAGATTTGTGCTGAGGGTTATGATGTTCCTGGAACATCTATTGTAATCCTTTCTTTTAATACACTTGATTATACAAAACAGTGTCTTGAGAGTGTAAAGGAGACAGTTCCTTTAGACAGATGTCAGATCGTGGTAGTAGATAATGCTTCCTCAGACGGTAGTGTTGAATACCTTAGAACACTTGACTGGATCACTCTTGTGGAAAACAAGGAAAACAGAGGATTTCCTAGTGGCTGTAATGATGGTATAAATATGTCTTCTCCAGAAAATGATATTTATCTGCTCAACTCCGATACCATCCTTACTAAGAATGCTCTTTTCTGGCTTAAAATGGGTCTTTACAGCAGTGAAAAAGTCGGTAGTTGTGGCAGTATTTCAAATTATGCTGCAGGAGGTCAGGCAGTATATAAAAACTGGAAATCTGTAGATGATATGGTCTCATTTGCAGAAAAGACAAACGTAGAAATTGAAAATCCGTATGAGTACAGAATGTTTCTTATTGGATTTTCCTTACTTCTTAAAAGAAATGTACTCGATAAGATTGGACTTTTAGACGAAAGGTTTAATCCTGGAAATAGTGAAGATATTGATATCTGCTTAAGAGTCTTAAAGAATGGTAATGTAAATCTCCTCTGTCGTAACAGCTTTGTGATTCATTTCGGAAGCAGGTCATTTGAGAAACTTCAGAAACAAGGTGAAAACTATGGAAATTTATTAGAAAAAAATACAAAAAAATTAAATGAAAAGCTCGGATTTGATATATGGACAGCTTTAAATGATGTTAAAAGACATGCATTAATGCAGGCCAAGTCTTATCATAAAAGGACACTTAATGTCCTTGAATTGGGGTGCGGTATAGGGAGTACTGCTGCTTTTTTAAAGACAGATTTTCCTACTGCAGTTTATACTGGAATAGAAAAAAACAGTAGGTATGCATCATTTGCTGGAGCATTCGGAAATATTATCACTGGTTCTTATATGGATATAAACCCTGATGATTACTTCAGTAAATCTCAATTTGATTTAATTATATTTTCGGATTCAAATGAGAAGGATATTGAAAAAAAATATTCTCCATATTTAAAAAAGGACGGTCATTTTTTTAATGACAAGTCACGTCCTGTTCTTTCTATTTCCATGCTCTGTAACGGAGCACATAAGGAAGAGACAAAAAAGTGTCTTGAAGCTCTGATGACAATAAAGAACCGTCTCAGCAGTGAGCTGGTTATAGTTGATACTGGCTGTGATGATGAGATGAAGAACCTGATCAGCTCTTATGCTGACAAGGTTGTTCCATTCAAATGGTGCGATGACTTCGCGAAGGCCAGGAATGCCGGCCTAAAAGAGTGCCATGGCGAATGGTTTATGTCTGTGGATGACGACGAGTGGTTTGAAAATACTGATGAACTCGTTGATTTTTTCATATCTGGGAAGTATAAGAATTATAAACAGGCTGCATATATAGTCAGGAATTATTTGGATATGGACGGCAGAAATTATGATGACTTCTGGGTCGGCCGGATGACAAAGATGATGCCTGAAACACATTATATAGGGCTTATACACGAGTATCTAACACCGCTGATAGGCGACTGTGCTATGATTCACAGTTACGAACATCACTATGGTTACGTATATAAAGATATGCGTGAGCATATGGCGAAAGCAAGGAGAAATATCAAGCCGCTTATTAGGATGATAAAGGAAGATCCAACTAATCTTCATTGGTGTTCACAGCTTGTTCAGGAATACATGGCATGCAGACTGGACTCAAATCTTTATTCTTTTTGCGGTCAAGTACTTGAAAAGATTGATAAAATAGATGATCCTGAAATAAACAGGGTCAGAGCTGACTTCTATTGTGGGAGGTTAGTTGCTTCAAACGGTCTTTATGACTATGATGGTACAATAAAGGATTTTAATATCTTTAGAAAAGACAGGCGGAATAATGAAATCTGCATGGCAAACCTGTATTTTCTTGTAGTAATAGCTTATTTTCAGCAGAAAGATTTTTCCCATGTAATAAATTACGGACACAAGTATCTGGACATCTATGAAAAATGGAAGGATTATGATGATTTGTCTGAAAGATTAAATTCAGTCGGCAGTCTTACTACAAAATATATATTTGGTAAGAAAAAAATTATTACACTTGTAGGTTTAGTAATATCTGCTGGAATTGAAGAAAAGGAAACGGATGATCTGTTCAGATACTTTGACATTCTTTCTGATTTGTACAGCGATGGTAGTCAGTACGAGTTTACTTGGGGAGAGACTATTAATGCCATCTCAGAATTTGAATATGATGATAGATTTGTTGAGATAGCTGATAAACTTTTGTCATATGATAAAGTGATGGTAGAAGTTACCGCTAGAGCAAAAGAGATAGAAAATGCGAATGAGGATGAAGAAAAGATAAAGAAATTAATAAGAGTATTCGGTCAGACGAAAAATGGCAGAAACTACTACCTAGATTATATGCGCTTCATGTATGAGGCTGAATTTGGAAACGATAGTACAAAACTTTCTGAAAAATTCAAAACTCTTATTTTGATGACTAATGATTTTCTTAATCACGATAAGAAGTTATGGGAAACAGCTGAACGCAAGTCAATTGATATAGCAGAGGTTTTTAAAAAAATTCCATTTAAAAAATGGTACAGAGTTGTAAATGAATATTTTGATAGACATGATGAAAAGCAGACAGAACCAGTTAGAAGGCTAATGTCTCACTTATCATCAGATGAAGATCAGAGATTTGTTTTTTACAGACTAAAGCTTAAGGAGACTGAGGTAATACAGTACAAAGGCGAAAAAAATGCGCTTGAGCTTTTGACAGATTACTGCAGAGACTGCATTTTGTTTTATAGTACAATCTATACGAAAGAGCAGTTTGAAGAGGATTCCTCACTGTCGCTTCTTCCTTCTCAGGGAATTTTTGCAGCCAGGTTTTTAGAGGCTTTGGGAGATAAAAGTTCTTCCAAAAAAGAGAAGAAGATAGAAAAATGTATAGGTATTTATGAGCCTTTTGATTCAGTTATTAGGGAATATCTGAAAACAGAAGAGGAATCCAAGAAAAAAATAGCCTTTATTTTTTATCAATCATCTGAATGGAAGTCAATCGAACCTTTGTGGAATGTAGTGGATAAAGAAACAGACTTTATTTCTATAGTACTTCCAATACCATACTATGAAAAAAATACAGATGGTACACTCGGAGAATACCACTTTGAGAGAGAAAATCTGCCTGATGAAATCAATAGTTCATACTTTGCAGATGTGGACTTGGCAGAGCTTAACCCTGATGTGATTTTTATCTTCGACCAGATGGATGGAGGAAACCCTACTGCGGCAGTTCCAGCGCAGTATTATGCGACTGAGCTTCAGAAATATACGAAAATGCTGATCTTCGTACCAAAGGAAGTGCTTGCAAAAGAGGGTATGGCTGAGAAGATTTTTACTCAGGTTAAGGAACAATTGAAAAAATAAAAGATTGTTTTTTGCAAAAAACAATGGCGGGGGATTAAAATATTAATTCCCTGCCGATACAATAAATGGAACATATTAACCAAGCACGATCTTTCAGAAAGGAAGGCCTATGAAAACAGAGGGAATCATGTCCTCTGTACAGAATGGTCAGGTCGTGAAGAAGCAGCGAAGCGCGAGGACAAATGCCCCGAATGATTTCGACTTTATGTCGGTAATGAACACAGTTTCATTAAGTGACATATCGACAGGGACAGGAAGCTCTTACAATTCGTCTTCAAAGGCAGTAAATACCAGAACAGAAGCTGCACCTAAGACAGCAGATTCTGTTTCAGAGAGAAAAGAAGTATCGGTTTATTCTTCAACAAAGAATGCTTCTTACTCAAAGGTTATTGATACTGCAAAGACCACGACAGCCACAAAGACAGACGGACAGAAGACAGCTCAGAAGGATACTGCAAAGACAGATACTTCGGACAAAACAGCGGATACCAAAAAGACCGCAGACAAGACTTCGTCAGCAAAGACTGATGATGATAAGACATCATCTGTTAAAACTGATGACAGGGATGACAAGACACAGGTAGAGGATAAGGACACCAAGACAGCTGGACCGGAAACGGAAGATGACAAGGTGGAGAGACCTGAGGCCGTGAATGACCTCATCTCGGATATTCTGAATACCATTTCTAAGGACTTAGGCGTAAGTGAGGAAGACATCACAGACGCGATGGATACACTTGGCTTAAGCTTCGCAGATCTTAGTATCCCTTCAAACACAGCAGAACTTTATACGGAGCTGACTGGTTCTGATTCAGGCAGTCTGCTTACATCGGATAATTTTATGTCACTGCTCGATGACCTGCAGGATATTTTTTCGGGTGTTGATGACGACCTTATGAGTCAGCTGACTCCAGTTACAGATGAGGAAGCAGCGAATTTATCTGATCTGTTATCGGGACAGCAGCCAACAGATGAGACAGTTGACCAGACAGAGGTTACAGTAGTTAGTGTTACGACTGAGGAGACGACTGTTACGGTTTCAGCTGAGACTGAGACTGTTTCGACTGTTGATTCTGCCAGTCAGTCACAGACGACTGATACTTCGTCAGATCAGACAGTAAATGGCACTATAACAAATGCCACTCAGCAGGCTGCTTCTACAGAGCAGGATACGGCTGATAATTCGTCTGATATGTTTGGAAAAGGCGATGGACAGAAGTCTACAGCTGACCAGGTAAATGTTAACGCAGCGACTGCGGGGAATGCTCAGGCTTCAACTGAAACAGCAGTTACTGATTTTGTCTCGACTATTCAGAAGTACACAGACATAAATACTGATGATCTGATCTCTCAGATAGTTGACAAAGCAAAGCAGACTCTTTCTTCAAGGGTTTCAAGTCTTGAGATGGAGCTTCACCCGCAGAGTCTTGGAAAGATTTTTCTTCAGGTGACTGAGAAGAGCGGAGATGTAACTGCTCATCTGTATGCGCAGAATGAGGCTGTAAAGCATGCACTTGAAAACAGACTCGCTGATCTGACAGAAGACCTGAACAGACAGGGCGTAAGAGTAAACGAAGTTACGATTTCTGTAGAGCCACATGCATTTGATGAGAACCTCGAGAAGAACATGTCAAACCAGTTTGGTAATAATCCAAACAGCGGGACACAGAGCGGAACCTTTGAAGGGGAGTCCTCATCAAGAGGAAGCAGAAGCCGTTCGACTATTGATTTAAGGAACGGAGCCTTATCAGATGATATGACTTCTGATGAAGTACTTGAAGCTTCTATCATGCAGGATAATGGAAATACAGTTAGTTATAGGATTTAGGAGGTAACGCCTTATGATGCGTTCACTTTTTTCCGGCGTAGCCGGACTGAAGACCCATCAGCAGAAGATGGATGTCATCGGTAATAATATCGCAAACGTAAACACTACAGCATTCAAATCTACATCAACAACCTTCCAGGATGTTATGTATCAGACGATGTCGAATGCCAGTGGTGGTACTTCTACAAGAGGTGGTGTAAACGCAAGACAGATTGGTCTTGGTGTTACAACAGCTGCCAATAAGATTTCTATCTCAACACAGGGTTCTTCTGAGGCTACAGGCGACGGACTTGATCTCCGCCTTGTAGATGCCCAGTCTACGAACTTCTTTATAGTAAGTGACGGTACTCAGAACCTCTTTACCCGTGCTGGTTCGTTCTATGTAGATGGAAACGGAAATCTGGCTATGACCTCTACAGGTTATCTCGTACAGGGCTGGCAGGTAGATCCTGAGACAAAGGCTATAAAGAGAGATACTGTATCAGCATTAAAGGTTATGAGCGATACAAATAAGACATCTAATCCTGAGACTACAACACAGGCGAAGGCAACAGGAATCATTGATTCTAATGACCCAAATGTTACTTCTACTTCAGGACATGTTATGAGTCTTACTTTCTATGATAATCTGGGATATGCTTATACAGCAAAGTTTGCTGTAAAGTCAGGTCAGGACAGAGACGAGAGTGGTAATTCTATTTCTGTAGGGAGTAAAACAAAAAAAGCTTATAACGGATTTACCATTGAACTTGAATCCATTACGTCGGATTCACAGACAGATTCAGAGGGAAATCCTATTGATATCCTGGATCAGTATATACAGAAGAATCTTTCATCTGCATCAGGAACTTCAAATGAGGACAAAATTAGGAATCTTAAATCAAAAATCTTTGGTGATGCAGGCGGAAAGTCAATTGATACTTTTAAGATTGATGCTTCACAGTATACAATAGAAACTATAAGCGGTATAGATTACATAACCAAGGGCTCAGGTTCTAACAAGACCTATGCTTTAGTTAGCAGTGTAATTAGTTCTATCAATACATCAGGACCTGAGGCTTCAATTACATTTTCAACTAGTACACAGGCTGGTTCTGCTTCAGGTACTCCTGTTCTGGCATCAAAGATTTTCTCAGGCCTTTCTAACGCTGTAAAGAATTATATGACGGCTTCAGGTACAGACACAGTATTTGATAAATCAGCAAATGGATTTGATGCCTCGTTTGATAAGAATACTCAGTCACTTAAAATCGGAACGAGCGCAGCGACATATGATTTGTTCTTTAAAAGCTCAGATGGTACTTTTAGTGATTTGGATGTAAGAAAATCTGCGACTGCTACAGATGGAACAGTGTCTTTTACCAATAAAGGAACCTCTGTTACCTTTAATGTTGGAGAATTAGGAGAACAGTTTGATAAGGATGGCATTAATATCGATTTCTCAACCCTCTTAAACTACGACAACGGTGGCAGTTCTACCGCAGGTCTCGACCGAGGTACTGTGGCTGATGCTTCAGATGGAGCTGGTAAGAAGATCGGCCAGATGACGGGACTTACGATTCAGGATGATGGTCAGATTTATGCTTCGTATTCAAATGGTAATACAGAGCTCCTGGGACAGATACCTGTTGCCAGATTTGCCAATGCGTCAGGTCTTGAGAGCGTCGGAAGCAACTGCTACAAGACAACACTCAACTCTGGTTCTTTCGATGGTATCGGTCAGGATATTTCATCCGATGGATCAAAGATGAACTCAGGATACCTCGAGATGAGTAACGTAGACCTAGCTCAGGAATTCACTCAGATGATCACTACTCAGCGTGGTTTCCAGGCAAACAGCCGAATCATCACAGTATCAGATACAATGCTTGAAGAACTTACAAATCTGAAGAGATGACCGAAAGCTTCGTGATGAGAGCAAGCGCAGCGTAGCTCGAATCCGAAGCGAGGTCGTTCTTCGAGATTTGCGAAAACGAGCGAAGCGAAGTTTGAGCTTAGCGAGAAGAACTTCATTAATATTTTTGGAAGGAGGTGTGCTTCATGAACGGAATAAAGGGATTTACTTCTATAGAGCAGATCCGTGACACATACGGAATCGATACGCCTAAGAAGACAAATAAAGACACGGAGGTCAACAGTTTCCAGTCTGTTCTCGAAAAGGCCGCAAGCCAGGAGACAGACGGGCTCCGTTTCTCAAAACACGCCTCCGAAAGGCTGGCCCAGAGAGATATAAGTCTCTCAGCAGAGCAGACCGGTCGGCTTTCGGATGGATTAAAAAAGGCGGAAGAGAAGGATATCAAGAATTCACTTGTTCTTATGGATTCACTCGCTTTTATCGTAAACGTTCCTTCACAGACTGTTATCACTGCCTTAGACAGTAATGAGTCAAAGGAGAAAGCATTTACGAATATCGATGGCGCTGTGATCGTCTGAACAGGTTACGTTTTATTTTTACAAGGAGACGGGTAAATGGCAGTTACAACACAGATAATCAATGGAGCGGTAACCGGTAACAAGTCTGTAGCCAATGTAGAGAGTCAGTCTGCTGAGGAAAATTCAAAAACAGAGAAGTCCACATCTAAGACACAGCAGACAAAGGATATGTTCATGAAGCTCCTGGTGGCTCAGATGAAATACCAGAACCCACTTGAGCCTACAGATAATACAGAGTATTTAAAGGAGATGGCGTCCTTCACACAGGTAGAGGCTATTGAGGATATGTCATCTTCCTTTGAAAAAATGAGCGGTAATTCTCTTGTTGGTTCTATAGCCACAGCAACTGATGACAATGGTGTAGAGCATACTGGAAAAGTAGAGTATACTTTTAAAAAGGATGGTTCTACCTGGTTACACATCGGTGACGATGATTATTCACTTGATAATGTAACAGGTGTAAAGGACAGCGACTACTATACAGCAAGTACTATAAAGGACACTCTGCAGAATGAGCTGGCAAAGCTTCCTTCTGCAAGCCAGCTGACAAAGTCGGATACTTCAAAAGTCTATGATATCCAGAAGGTATACAATTCGCTGACCTCTTATCAGCAGTCGTTTATACCAAACTCAATGGTTCAGACTATTGAGGCACTTGTAAGCCGTGCTGATGAACTCACAGGAAAGAACGATACAAAAACAAGTACTGCGACAGATACGGCAGCAGGCACCGCAGATACATCAGCTGATGCGTCAGAGGTTTCTGATACAGCAGAAGAGGCAGCTGCTTCCTCCGCTGCTGCAGAGACAGCAGAGACTTCTGATGATACTGAGGTTGATGATGAGTCGGACGATACTGTTGATGAGACATCAGCAGTTGATACAGACTCTGACAATGCCTGAGAGAAACTGAACAATTCCATGCTGCTTTTGTATTCTTTCGAAAACAGTGTGGAATTTTATTTTTTTTTAACTTTTTCCTTTATTTTTTTTATGAAAAAGTATAAAATAGAGTTTGTTGATTCATGAACCATAGAACTGCTTTTCTGGAGAAACTACCAGTTCTTGTATGTTTTTTTAATACATACACAAATATTTTCCAAAAAAGTAGACAAATGGCTTCCAATCTAGTAATATATTATATGGTTTAGAGTTAGGTTTGTTAAAGACCACAGGGAGATAAAAAAGTGGATATAGCATCTTTATTAGGTCTTGCACTTGGTATCGGCATGACCTTGTTCGGTATCATATCATCTGGAGCTTCGGTTTCGTCGTATATCGATGTACCGTCTATTATCATTACTATCGGTGGTTCGCTGTCGGCGCTGCTTACCAGTATGAAGCTTCCTGATGTCATAAACGCTCTGAAGAATGGTATAAGCCTTGCTGTAAAGGAACCAAAGAATTCAGATCCGAAGCAGGTTATTCAGACAATCCTCGATATGGCGAATGTCGCCCGTAAGGAAGGTCTTCTTGCGCTTGAGGAAACTGCGAATGGAATTGAGGACGAATTCCTTAAAAAAGGAGTTATGCTTGTCGTCGATGGAACCGATGCTGATCTCGTTCGTGCTATTCTCGAGAACGACATGAGTTCCATGGTAGCAAGGCATCAGACCATAATTGGTTTCTTTGATTTCTGGGCTGCCCAGGGTCCTGCATGGGGTATGATCGGTACCCTTATCGGACTCATAAACATGCTTAAGGACTTACAGGATGCAAGTTCCATCGGACCGAACATGGCTGTTGCTCTTATCACGACATTCTATGGTTCACTTCTCGCAAACTGGATCTGCCAGCCTATAGAGCAGAAGCTAAAGGTTAATTCTGATGCCGAGGTTCAGACGAAGTCACTGATGGTTGAGGGACTCCTTTCTATTCAGGCTGGTGAGAACCCAAGAGTTATCGAAGAGAAGCTTAAGACCTTCCTTGCACCTTCAGAGAGAAATTCTGTTGGAACCGAAAGTGAAAAGGAAGGCGGTGAAGGTTAATGGCTTTCAAGAAACCGGAAGATCCTCCTAAGACTTTCCCGCTCTGGCAGTCAACTTTCTCCGATCTGATGAATCTGCTTCTATGCTTTTTCGTGCTTTTGTTCTCGATGTCTACGCTCGAACAGGATAAGCTGGAGCAGGTGGCACAGTCTATTAATCAGGCGTTTTCGGTACTTTCAGGTGGTGGTACTACTGTAACAAACGGCGTGCTTGTTTCAAATGGTATTACACAGATGCCTGATATAGCAAACTATTTCGGCTCTTCTTTGAGCAAGGCTTCTTCGGATACCGGAAAGGATTCGAAAAAAGACACTGCAGCAAGCGGTGATGCGACTAAAAACGAATCGTCTGAAGAAAATGCAGAGAAGGTCGTAGAGCAGAAGGCTCTTGAGGAATCAGAGAAGATGGCTACTGATATAGAAAAGCAGGCCAAACGCTATGGTATCCAGGATCAGGTAGAGATTGACTTTAACGGACAGTATGTACGTCTTACACTAAACGGTGCATTCCTGTTTGATTCAGGTAAAGCAGAGCTGAAGACGAAAGCCCGTCCTATTGTTAAGAAAATCTCACAGATAATTAATGGGTATCAGGACTCTTTGATTGAGGTAGAGGGTCATACAGATAATGTTCCTATACATTCTGCCAAGTATGAGGATAATAACGTCTTGTCGGCGTACCGAGCCTTGAATGTGGCAAATGATATCCGTAAATATTCTACTGTTAAGGCTTCGCATATATACAGCTCCGGAAGAGGTCAGTATGACCCTGTTGCAAGCAACAAGACTCCGGAGGGTAGAGCCAGGAACAGACGTGTAGAGATAAAGATTTATAACTCTTATAATTCTAAGAGATAAATAAATAATAAAAAGCCTCCTGTATAATATAAAGTGTCAGGGGGTTGACATATAAAAATACCTCAAGTAGATTTGAATCATTACTGACCTGGACGTTAGTAAAATTCAAA
>ONBW01000092.1 GCA_900316165.1 uncultured Lachnospiraceae bacterium
TGCATATGTTCAGTTATACAAAAGAAGGCTTATTGATTCAGGAGTGATCGAACAGCCAAGGCGTGGAGAGGTTCAGATAGTTGTGTCATATGTAAAGGAATATCTGGCAAAGCATCATGAAACTTAAAAGAATGCTGCCCGATCTGAAATTTATGTCAGCTCTTCCGTGGCGTGCAATGCAAAATGAAAATCCATAGCTTTCTCCAGGCGGCCTTCGGGCCGCCTTTTCGCGGTATTTACATAAATGTTTCCGTTGTGTTATACTTGAAACAACATTTAGACGGGAGATAGCCATGAGACCAATAAGTATCGGGAATGACGGATTTTATGAAATCCGAAAAAATAACGCTTTTTATGTAGATAAAACAGCGTTTATAAAAGAATGGTGGGAAGAGCTGGATAAGGTGACCCTTATCACCCGCCCAAGGCGATTCGGCAAAACGCTAAATATGCAGATGCTTGGCTGCTTTTTCTCTGAAAGATATGCTGGCAAAGGAGAAGAACTCTTCGACGGACTGGACATATGGAAAGCGGAGAAGTACAGGCAGCTGCAGGGGACATACCCGGTCATTTTCCTGTCTTTTGCAAATATGTATATATAAATAAGATTGCCAGTATAAGTTTTAGTAGTTTTGATGTCGGAAACAGGCCTTCGGAAAGTACAACCCCTGATTGCTTCTACCATGGCTTTGTACTAGGCATTCTCGTAAGCGAGCGGAACAGATACTTTATAAGGTCAAACCGTGAGAGCGGCTACGGCCGTTATGATATCTGTATGTACCCGCAAAAAAAAGACCTGCCTGGAATTATAATCGAATTCAAGGTCCAGAATGAGAACGCAGGTGAAGAGACCCTTTCTGACACAGCCGACATAGCATTACAGCAGATAGAGGCAAAGGATTATGCATCCGACCTAAAGTCAGAGGGTGTTGAAAATATACTCAAGTATGGATTTGCTTTCGCAGGAAAAAAAGTCTTGATAAAGAAGAAATGATTATATGTTTTGTATTCAGACTGACACCCGCTACACAGAGCAGGTGCGTAACGCAATAAAAGAAAATGTGCTGGCCGACGGCGAAGAAGTCTTCATGCCGGTCACAGAGCGTATAAGGAAGATAGAAGGTAAATGGCAGAGAATCCTGGTGCCAATGTTCTTTGGATATCTCTTCATAACATCAGAGCAACCGACAGAGCTATATGGCAGACTCCACAAATCCCTCGGGAAGACAATCTTCAAATATGTGAAGCTCATTAGGGACTACGAATATATCATACCCCTGTCTAAGGAGGACGAAAAGATAGTCACCGAACTCTCAGATGAGAACCACATCATCAAAGCCTCGCTGGGATATATAAAAGGAGATAAGCTCATTGTCACAGATGGACCGCTCCGTGGCCGCGAGGGTGAGGTAGTAAAAATAAACCGCCACAAGCGCATCGCAGTCCTTGCGATTGACTTCCTGGGTGAGAAGAGAAATATCACCGTAGGCCTCGAAGTCGTACGTAAAGAGAAATAACCGTTGAGTGTCGAATAGAAAGATTCATAAAAAGTTGAATATCCGCAAACGCATTTTCATCATCCTTACCATTGCCTGGATGATCATCATCTTCTTGATGTCCTCTCAGCCGGCCCATGATTCAACCGAGACCAGCCTTGCAGTTGGACATGCTGTCTGCACGCTATTTGTGCCAGGATACAGCAAAATGAGCACAGATGATCAGCTGCAACTCGCCAAAAAGATAGACCATCCCGTCAGAAAAACAGCTCATGCCACGGAGTATGCTATTCTGGCCATCCTGGTATTTCTGGCAATTTCATATTGCAGAAAAAGGACATACCTGCATAGTCTCTGTATAGCCATAGCATACGCGGTTTCGGATGAAATCCATCAGTATTTCGTCCCCGGCAGGGCTTGTATGGTGACTGATATTGTGATAGACTCAAGTGGAGCATTGGCAGGGCTGTTTTTAGTATTCCTTCTAAAAAGAATAAGGAATCAGAAACACGAGCGCCGCAGATAACTAATATAACCTAGATAACTAATAAATATGAAAAACACAGAAAATATAAAAGAAGACTCTACAACAAAAAAATTCAGACTTCCCCCTTCGATAATCATGCTGATCATAGCAGTGATTGCTCTGGTGATCGGCATAGTAGTCCCGCCAATACTGGCAAAGCACGAGAATCAGCATATAGATGAAGACTGTAAGACTGCATCCACAATTCTCGAAGCCGTGAGGGATTCCACGAATGACGCAAATATCGCCCAGCAAATCACCCGGGCCGGATGGTCATCGATCACCTGGACAGTGGCAGACAAGAAAGGCGTGATAACCTGTACGAACAATATTGCTGACCTACAGAATGCAGTCGCAAAAGCCGTAGGCGACGTACCTCGGAAATCAAAAACTCTTGGAACAGCAGTCTGGACCGTGACCGTTACCCCGAGCGCAGACGGAAGCGGCTATACGGTAAATGGGGCCTGGACCGGTGCTATCGGAGCGGACAACAATGAGCTCACCACAAAGTCTGGCGGGACAGTAGCGCAGTAGCAGAGATGGACTTTGGAAATCCAGAAGGAGACAATATAGAAAAATGAACACGCAGAGTTACCAGCAGATAGACACCACGGAGACAGAAATCGACCTAGTCGCATTACTCAAGCGGGTATGCGTTCAGTGGCGGGCAATCCTTATTTTTTCGATAATCATAGGTCTACTTGCCAGCGGCATAAAGTATGCAAAGGACGTGAATGCTTATAATGCATCTCTTTCGACCCAGAATGTATCAGGCAAAGAAGCAGTTGAGACAAGCGGTCTGAAGCAGGAAGAGATAGACGCAGTACAGCAGGCAGTATCACAGAAAAGGCAGATCAAAGTCCTGACGACTTACACGACCGAGTCCGAGTACATGAATCTCGATGCGATGAACTGCCGCCAGCTTTCTATCCTGTACTATATCAAGGCAGACAGAGGCTCAGATGCCGCTGACCTGCTCGCAGTATACAATGAGATGCTGCAATCGGATGATTCAGTAAAGGCTATCAAGGAAGCAGCCGGGGTCAAGGTACCAGCCAAGTATATCCGAGAACTGATCTCAGCATACGATGCCAAATCAAGTGACCGAGGCGGCTATACCCAGGATTCATCAACCGATGTGATGAAGATAACATTCAACCTGCCAGAGGGCGCAGATTCAAAAGCGGTCGAGAAGACCATAGAGAAGCTGATAAAGGCCTATGATGTAACAGATCTTGGAATCGCAAAAGGCAAAATCAGAAAAATAAGTTCTGAGGTCAATACTGTAATGAACGAAAATATGCAGACGGACCAGCAGAACTATACAAATAACCTGTCAAACCTCAAGTCGACCTACAACACCGCAGTAAATTCCTTCAGCGATAAGCAGAAAACACTCCTCGATACGCTTCTTGAAGAAAACGGACTTTCAG
Source organism: uncultured Lachnospiraceae bacterium (assembly GCA_900316165.1). Classification (GTDB taxonomy): domain Bacteria; phylum Bacillota; class Clostridia; order Lachnospirales; family Lachnospiraceae; genus Weimeria. Next base: position 3,456 of record ONBW01000092.1, read on the forward strand.
ACGATAACACAGAGGCTGGTGCAGGTAACACTGACGTCAGCAGTAGTAGCAACGAAACATCATCAGAGACCGCCACGGCAATAAAACCGTCTTTTTCAAAAAAATATTTTGCCGTAGGCTTTGTGATCGGTATACTGCTTTATGTCTTTTTGGCAGTTATCGTCGAGATTCTGGGCAAAAGATGTTCAGCGGTCGCTGGCAGCAACAGCGTCTTTGTGATCGGTTCGCTCTTCGACACCGCACAGAAGAAAAAGAACTTTATTTTCCGTGACAGACTTCTCGAAAAGTGCCTGTACAGAAACCAGTCAGACCTCGATTCCGGAATTGACAGGATTCTGACCAAAGCACAGATGAATTCATCCCAGGAAAAGCTCGCTGCAGCCGAACTCTGGACAGTAGGATTTGACGGGATGGCAACTCCGGCGGTCACTCAGCTGGTGCAGGAATCCATTGCCAAAGGAATAACCCTTACCGTAAAATCAACCGCTGACGGTAAACCGGACGATATGCTTACAGATGTCGCCCCAGACAAGAGCATCATCCTCGCCGTCCAGGACGGCATCAGCTGCAAAAAAGACGCCACCTTCCTCACCGAGATGCTCTACACCCGAAAAGCCGACTACCTCGGCCAGATAGAGCTGCTATGAAAATGAACTATAGCTATTATACCTTCTAATGGGAAATTTTGTACATTAGCTGCCGACCTCGCACGAGACAACTATCTGACTCTGTACGGTTAGGCGTACAGAGTGATAAGCGAAAGAACTGTAGCAAACATATGTTTCAGATAAAGGAATATTTATCTGCTAATTCTATCCAAGGATATTCAGACCGTCACTTGCGTCACTTCACTCGACATTCACCTAATTTTATTTTTAAAAATCTCTATCTCACGGCTTAGTAAAAGACCAGGTCAGACCCCCGTTGGAGGTCCCGACCTGGTCTTTTTTTGTGCATTTGCACGTGTCCGCTTATACCTGTCTGACAGC
>ONBW01000096.1 GCA_900316165.1 uncultured Lachnospiraceae bacterium
TCAGGATATCTGACAATATCCGGATATGATCCCGAGTTTCGGCTCTATGAATTATCCCTGCCAAATGATGAGGTGAAATACGGTTTTCTGAACTCTCTGGTTCCTTCTGTTTTTGGACAGGCAGGCAAAGAATCTTCTTATTCTTTGAGAAATATGCTTATGGATTTAAGGGCTGGAAAACCGGATTCTTTCCTTTCCCGTCTCATCTCCCTCTTTTCCTCAATCTCCTACCCGGAGGGAAAAGTTCCGCAATATGAGGGGGAGTGGTCCAGGCAGATTTATCTGATACTTTCTCTCATGGGTGCCTACACCCAGTGTGAGGTGCATATGGCGACTGGTCGTGCCGACTGTGTGGTAAAGACAGCTGACTACATCTATGTATTCGAATTCAAGCTCGATGCGCCGGTAGAGGACGCTATGGCACAGATAGACGACAGAGGATATATGATTCCCTATGAGGCTGATGAACGAAAGATCTTTAAGATAGGGGTGGTATTTTCTACAGAGAAAAGAAGCGTGGCAGAGTGGAAAATCGAATGAATATTATTATGGAGAGAAACCGGGAAATAGTAAATACGTTTTTAAAAATCTGACGCAGATAAAAATATCAGACGAAGAAATATCTGCTTTGATAGATGAACTTGAGAGTTCTGGAAGAAAAGTGGCAGTTATGTTGGATCAGTCCGAAATTATCGCAGTAATCGGATATTCTGATTGAATTAGTGGCCACTACGTTGCTGGTAAGCTAAGTGACACGGATATGCGATAATGAATCGTGACAGAGAAGTTATCGCACGTAAAAGATGGAGGTGGCATCAAATAGCCAGCGCCTTTTTTGAGGCGCTGGCTATTTGATGCTTACATTTATTTTACGGTCCAATAGTATTTCTATAGACATATGTGCAATAGTATGCGTAGAACCAAAAATTGATAGTGTCAATATTTTTGCTGTCGTACTAAGGATTCTGTTCTATTTTAGAGGAAGTGCTTCGCTAAGCATAGGGCTGGCAGACCTGTCAGTATGGCAGTATCTGATTATGATCGCATTGATATTCTGCACTGGGAATCTGGAGACCAGGATTTGGTATAGCACGAACAATATGCAGGGACGGGTATATGTGACGATAGTGATGATACTGGTTCTGAGTATTTCTGGTATGAATGTATTCATCAATGTGCAGAATCTCATGGCAGGGACATTCAACGGCAGAGGGAGCAGTTTTATATGCATGGTTTACGCTCAATTAACAGAGTATCATGCTTACTGGCAGCAGTACTAATGGACTCTTTGCTTTCGGGATGTACATCAACGACCATTTCATCGAATGCTTCAGGGGAAGCAGCTTGAGAGCACGTATCAATGTAAAAAGAGAGGGATGGGACGTTTTTCTGGAAGTAATCACCGATGGTGTGCAGACTAAGCTTGAGGTAAAAGAGGGGACAAGCGAGATTGTCTTAGTTGAAGGGCTGGATCCTCAGAAAATGCATGAATTTCTATTATTTAAGAGGATGGATACGATGAATCTCATTGATGAAGGAGTAAGGATGCAATGAAATGATTAGAGTCAATATATATTTCCGGCTGGCACTGAGATTTATTGAGTGCCGGCAGGCTCTTGATTAATTATTATGGTCAAATGTCCGGGATGACGATTCTGGCAACAAATTCATATCCATCACGAATAAATGTAGCTGTGCCATTAATACTTAAGGCAGTCTTTTTTACACTTTTGATTCCCTGTCCATGGAAAACGTGGTTGGTTATATTGGTTGTTTTGATAGCTGAATCCACGTCAAAAATATCAGAAATTGGATTCCGGACCTCTATAACAGTCAGGCCGCATCCTGAGACGACGGTCATCTGAATTTTGTGAAAATCATTGACAGAGCAGTATTCAACAGCATTTTCTAATATATTTGACAAGATTACACATAAATTGAAGTCGGATATATTCAGATTATCTGGGAAGCTTCCGGTATATTTCAAAACAATATTTTTGCCCCTGGCTTTTAGGGCGAAGTCTGTGATTATAGCGTCAGCGATATGATTTCCAGAATCAATGCAGGGTGATGGAGAATACTGTATATGTGTGTCACATTCTGAAATGTATTTGATCAACCCTGTATAATCTTTATTAGTGGCTAGACTGGATATTACACTAAAATGATGGCGCATGTCGTGTCTGTATATGTGGAATTCTTCTTCTGAATCCCTCAGAGCCTGTTCATAGCTCCGCATTGATGCAATATGTTTTATCAGCATATTTTTCTCTTTTTGTATATGTTGGCTAGAGATGTCGAGTATGATAACTATCAGTACGGCGAAACAAGATAAAACAGAACAGATGAAGATGATATGAAATGACACAGATTCATTTTTTATTTCATCCTCGGACAAAATTACCACTGTACAGAATAGAATGGAAAGTATGGTAACACAAAACAATGAGATGTTGCTTAAGCAGATTTCAAGACGCTTGAAGTGAACAAGAAATACAAAGATCAAGAGTATTGATAAAGAGAATAGAGAGGATAATATATTTGAAGGCATACGGATTTGGGTGTTTACAGTGATGCAGATGTACTCAACATAAACTTCCAGCAGTGAATTGACAGAATAACAGAATAAAAATGACAGAAATTTTCTTACAGGACTTGAAGAAAGCGTAAAAAAAATACATAGCACTTCAATCATTGTCGATACCATAAACAGACTTTTTGAATGTCCTGTATTATTCCAGACAAACAGTGTGACAGTTGCAGACAAATAAATGGCGAGAATCCGTAGAAAAAGATGCTTTGTGTTCAACTCTGACTGAAAGAATATGTAAAAAAATATAATAAAGTTCGCTATAGAAACCAATTCTAGTAATATATTCATTGTTTTTACTTTTAAAGTATTAGATGCTGTTCTTCAGTCTATAGTATCTTATGGAGAAGTTAGCGTATGCTTTCTTAAAGCTTGCGACTTTACGCCTTGAGATCTGGATTACTTCGCCGTTCTCCATAGTAACAGTACTATTTCGTGAATTATAGTATGTTATATAAACCATATTTATTATGTATGATTTGTGACAACGAAAAAAGACGCTGTTATCTAAAGAGTTTTCGATTTCCTTTATATTTCCAGTGTTAAGTATGCTTTCTCCATTGAGATAATATATCCTGTGGTAATTTCCTTCAGCCTTAATGTATAAAATCTGGTCATCTGCTGTGGTGATTTTTATGAGTTCTGCCAGCTTTTTCGTTACTTCCTGCTTGTCAATAGGTTTTTGTATAAAACCACAGACATTTTTTCCAAATGCTTCGTGCATCAATTCGTTGTGACTGGTAATAAAAACAATAAGACAGTTAGAATGTCGCAGCTGCATAAAGTTCTTGACATCAATTCCAGAATGCAGTGTATCAATTTCTATATCAAGAAAGAGAATGTCCATTGTTCTGATTTCACTGGATGCCAGAAGTGCTTTACAACTATTATATGTGTGAAGGCACATGTCTAGCTTTATCTCTGACAGATAATGCTGACAGATTGTTCTCATTGTAGTAAGTATTAGTTCGTCATCATCACAGATTCCAATGCTTAATAATCTCTTCGTAGTATTACCCATTTAATTTCTGATTAGTTTACATAGTGTATGCTGATTAACCGCATTTTCAGCAATCAGCAGGTTATACCGCGGAAAAAATTTCCGCATTTATATATAACGGCCGCATATCTGTGGTCAAAA